>JAGGUU010000114.1 GCA_021158305.1 Candidatus Bathyarchaeota archaeon | reverse complement strand
TAGCCATCTCCCTCACTTGAGTCTTGTATAGATGGGCGATAGGCAGAAAGTCGGCTGCTCCGTCTCCATACTTTGTGAAGAAGCCTATCAGCAGCTCGCTTAGATCGCTGGTTCCAGCTACGAGCATGTTGCGGGCGTTTGCAAAAAAGTATAGGGTGACCATACGTATTCTCGCTCTTAGATTTGCAAATGGCATCTTCATTCCGGGATCGCTCTTAGAAATTCCCATCGCTTTAGAGAATGAATCGACGATGCTGTCAATATTTACTCTTGCGGTCTCGATTCCCAGCATCTCCGCGAGGCTATAGGCGTCTTTAACATCTTCTTCAGGCGTGAAGGATGCTGGCATCAGAACTCCTAAGACTCTTTCTGCGCCTAAGGCTCGAACGCAAAGAGCAGCGGTAAGGGAACTGTCTACTCCTCCGCTTAAGCCTAAAACAACGCCTGAAGCGGCTGATTCTTTGAAGACGCTGCGTATAAACCTAACAGCGTCCTCAACCGCTTTTTCAAAATCGAGAGATAGCAGCTCGTCACGGAAATTCATGAGTCTCACCATAGATGCTGAATCCGCCGCTTCTCTTTTGATTTAAGCCCTCTAATCATTTAAGCCTTTTAAGGGGCTAAAGCCTCTTTTTTATCTGGGATACGTTGGAATGGTGCTTAGCAGGATATTCAGGAAAAAGCCGAAGGCTCCACCATTAGCTCGGAGGGATTTCCTCCGCTTAAAGCCGGTACGGAACCCCATAGCCAAATGGGAGAAGGATGATGAGGGAAGGATTAAAATAACTGTTCCCACGACGAAGCCTTCAAAGAGAAGAGAAGGGAAGGCTTCTTCAAAGGTTGTCAATCTTCTGACGAAGTTGCTTCCTGAGCCCCCCAAGGAGAAGCGTATACAGCTCGATGAGATTGGATCTTTTGTGTGGGAGATGTGCGATGGAGAAAAGACCACAAAGGACATAATTGATCATCTATGCCAGAAGTACAAGCTCTTGCCTAGAGAGGCTGAGGTGCCATTAAGCAAATATCTTAACGCTCTTGCTAAGCGGGGTCTCATAGGCTTCATTCTTCCAGAAGATCTGCGGAAACGGCTGGAGAAGGCTTCCGGCGGAAAGTCCGCTTCATCCAGCTAATGGCAACGGAAGGAGTCTAGAACCTCATTGAATAAGGCTTCATGCTCATCTGCTTTAAGATTTATCTTGAATGGAGGAGGCCTGTGAACCTGTGTGTCGAGGGCTAAGAAGTATATTCTATTCATTTCTGGACAGTACCAGAAAGCTACTGAGCAGATCTCCTTTCTCCTCTTAATCAACTTAGATGATAATCTAGCTTCTTCAATCAGTACTGTATGATCCCCCAGCTTCTTCTCATCCTTAATTTTGAAGGACATCTTTCCCCTTATCTTAAGAATCTTCTTCTTAAACTCATTCATGTAATTTTTCTCGAACCATCGCTCAAGATTTCTATATGTATCTTTGAATCTTATATTCGCCATTGGGAAGTACTTGACATATATCGCTTTTCTCCGCTCCTCGAACATGGAGAATTTCTCTTCCGAAAGTGCAATATTCAACTCGGCTGCTTTGATCTCCGTAGTATTTAGGAGGAAGGTTTTAGGAGTCTCAAAGCGCATCTTCATCAATGACCAGACATGCTTCTTTCCGTGGCACTTAATCGTGCCTATCACGTTCCTAATTACCTCACTAGTTCTTTCATCATATTTCCTAAAGAGAAAACGGACTGCTACTATCCTATTGCTGTCTGGACATCGCCAAACATAATATCTTTCTCTGAATCCATAATCTAAAAGTAAATAGACGGCTTTATGATTGTTAACGATAGTATCTCGTCTCTCTTTAATTGCGAAGTTCAGCTTCTTTTTCCCAACCTCTTTCTGGATGCGATCAGTAATCTTATCAACAACCTCAAGGAGAGAGGCGGAACGTTTCTTAGAGATCGGAATCCAGCTAACTTCGATCAGAGAATCCTCGGACTCGATGAGGAATCCGCCCTTTCTAGAGTCTCCGCCATGACGTGCAAGATACATATCCTCAGGAACCCTAAGCAAGAAGCCGTTCCAGCCTATCTCCTTAAACTTCATCGGGGATCCTCCACATCTTCTAATAAGAAGGAGAAGCAAATAAATCTCTCCATGAAGTTCTCAAAAATCATTAAACGGGTCCACCATCCGCCATTGCGTATTTTTAGCCTTTCGCATCAAATTTTTCGATTATATTTATAAATGCCTTTACAATAGAGAGATAATCGAAGAGACATCCCGAGAGGAAAGAGCAGAAAGCCGAAAAGCCGAAAACAAAAGAAGATCGACATCGGATTCAACAGAGAAAATCCCAAAAAGGGAATTGAAAGTTTTGTCTTTTTTATCTCTTTTCTCTCTTTCATTCATAGATTCAACAGAGAAAATCCCAAAAAGGGAATTGAAAGTTATAATCCGCTACGCATTCCATAAACTTGTTATATTCACGATTCAACAGAGAAAATCCCATAAAGGGAATTGAAGGGCTTACGCTCCATGTCGTTCATTTTCCTTCTCAATCTTGGTTTCAAAAAATTCCTGAGAGGGGAATTGAAAGTATGCTGTGATGATAATGTGCAATCTGTGATGATTGGCTTTAAAACTGAAGATCTATAGGATGGGATTTGAGGCTAATCGGGGCGGAGAGCGGCAAGGTATTTATATTGTTTCCTTTTCTACTTTCCATGGGTGAAGCGGCGGGTTAAGGAGATCTTTTGGGAAGACGTATGATATGTCTCGCAGGGTTAGGATTAAAAAGTCATCGGGCTCGGGGAGAAAGTTTACTCCTAAGGTTCCCGTGCCTGAAGTTCCTGTCGTTCTTAGGGATGAGGTGGATCTCTGGC
>JAGGUU010000163.1 GCA_021158305.1 Candidatus Bathyarchaeota archaeon | reverse complement strand
GTCTTGAAGGAACAGGACCGAAAACGATCATCTACTTCTCTAGATCCTTCAGTCTCTTCTTAATCTGTTCAAGCTGCTCCTGTAAAAGCTTCATCTGATTCTTGAGCATCTGGATCTCCTGCTCCCTCGTCATCTGAGTTGGCGGCGCAGCTACTCCGGGGACCACGGGTTGCTGAAACATGCCTATTCCCATGCCTCGGCCCATGCCCCTTCCCATGCCCATGCCGCGGCCTCTTCCCATACCCATTCCCATGCCGTAGTGTGGAGGAACCGTTGGGCTTGGAACGGTTCTTAATTCTCCGCTCTTAAACTTCATCACGACTTCTCGAACGGTTCCTGAGACTCCAGTGATTATCTGTATTCCGGCCGCCGATAATGCTTGATATGCGTTCGGTCCAACGTTTCCCGTTAGGACTGCCTTCACTCCTTTGCTTGCCACTATCTGGGCTAGCTGTATTCCAGCTCCTCCCCCAGCGTACTGAGCCGGGTTCTGAAGCGCTTCAAACTGCATCGTATCTGTTTCAACAATTATGATGTAGGCACATCTTCCAAATCGTGGATCCACAGGAGCGTCAAGCGAGGGCGCCGATGCGGAAACAGCTACCTTCAAACATCTTCACTTCCTACTATTTGACGAACGTGTGATTACGCACAAAATTATATAAGTCTTTTTTTAAAGTCAACAATGCTTCATCAAACAAAATGGTTTATTTAATCCTTCCCACGCCTAAGCAGACAAGCATGACCTGTAATATTGCAAGTGGAATTAGGTACTTCCACATTCCAGAGATCATCTGGTCTATTCGAAACCTTGCGAATAATGCTCTGAGCAGCGACATTAAAAGTAGCATGAAGATTGATTTTGCAAGGAAAACGATTATCGGCGGAGCTAAACCTAGCGGCTGCGCTCCGCCAAGATATAGAGAAGCCAACAGCGACGATGCCAACAGCATCTTTAGATCCTTCGAGACTCTGAACAGGGCTAGTTTCCTCCCGCTGAACTCCGTCATCCACCCAGCAACTATCTCAGTCTCCGCCTCTGGAATATCAAATGGGATCATCTCCAGCTCCGCTAGTAGACAAGCCGTGGAAACGATGAAGCCTAATGGTTGGAGGAGAATCATCCATAAACCCCTCGAAGCTTGCCATTCAACTATCCCACTTATGGATAGAGACTCGGCTGAGAAAGCCGGTCCAGCGAGCGATATTGCTAATGGAATCTCGTAACCGATCATCTGCAGGGCTGACCTGACACCTCCGATGATGCTGTAGGGGCTTGCAGATCCATACCCAGCTAGAGCCGAGTTTAAAATCGTAAGTGTAAGCACGAAAATTAGAAAGACAAGATCCCCTTCGAAACTTATAATCGCGCGGCTACTCGCCATTGGAAACAGGAAAAGCGCTGTGAGAACCAGCGAGAAGGAAAGCAACGGAGTCAATGTAAAGATCATCTTGTCAGCTGATTCCGGCATTAAATCCTCCTTTGACAGAAGCTTTATGAAGTCAGCTAGTGGCTGAAGAATTCCAGACATCCCCGTGTATAGAGGCCCGTAACGATTCTGGATCCTAGCCACGACTTTGCGGTCTATCCACTCGAAGAAGAATGCCATGAAGAGAAGGAATATGATGCCTGGGAATATGAGCAGCTGAAGTGCGAATGCAAGCATGCTCTGCAATGCTACATATTCCTCCCAGTGATCAAGTAGGTTGCTATCGCCATCAGAGTGATTAACGCATAGAAGAGCGGAAGGATCCAGTACGCTGATGATGAAACGGCGATCATAAATGCAAATACATCGAATATCAAGAAGTAAACTGCGAAGACGAAGAATCTTTCAAGGTTTATTCTTGTCTCTTCAGGTGGATTCTCTCCGCATGCATACGGAACGGACTTGGCACCCTTCTCTCCTCCGCCCTTTACGGAGAGTCTTCCTCCAAAAACGTATATTGCCAGTCCAAGCGTGAAGGAGAGGGTGAAAATGACGGGCAAGAGGGTGAGTGCGTCGCTGTACATTGTAGGTATCCCCAGATGAGTTCACAATTAAGACCTATGTAATAAATGTTTTTCGTAGAAAAAGAGCTCGATTTAGGGTAAAACTTAAAATTCTAAGTGATCTTTCATTCATTTGTTTCATGAAGGAATATGTAAGAAAGGAGATGACCTTCAACGATCATGGAAGCGCTACAGATACTGTTAATGATTCTGGCATTATTATCCGCCGTACTGACTGTTGAGCTGGAGAATACACTTTACGCTGTGCTAAGCTTCTGCGGGATGTGCGTGATTATTGGAGTAATCTTCTGGATTCTAAACGCTCCCTACGTCGCCGTCTTTCAACTACTAGTCTATGCAGGGGCAATAGTCTCCATCTTCCTAGCAACAGTCATGCTTACCCTTAGAAAGGAACGTCTGAGATGAGGAGGCGGCGGATACGGATAAAATCGAAGCGACAGGGCTGATCCTAGCTACTTTGACGATCATTTCGGCACTCATGTTCATTACGGAGAATGATTTTCCAGCCTTCACACTCGCAGGAGACAACTGGGTGAGAGTCAATATTTCAGATGAAACTGGTCCCCAGGTTGCCCGTTTCATGTGGAGCTACCGCTCCTTAGACTTGATTGCTCAAGCCCTAGTCCTCTTCGGAGCCGCTGTCGGATGTCTAACAATCTTAAGGAGGAAAGAAAAGAAATGATTACTCTGAACCACTACCTTGCTTTTTCGGCTATTCTCTTCACCGTAGGAGTTTACTGCCTCGCCACGAAGAGAAACATGATTAGGCTAGTTCTAGGAATCGAGATCTTAATAAATGCTGCGAATATAAACTTCATTGCATTCTCAGCCTTTAGGTCGAAGGGATTCATTGATCCGCTGGCTCACTCAATAGTAATAATCTCGATATCCTTGGCTGGATGCGTAACCGCGGTTGCGCTTGCATTAGTAGTATATGCTTACAAGCATTATGGCACCTTAGACGTTAGGAAACTTAGGCGGTTGAGTGGGTAATATGATACCGCATGCCCCTTGGCTTTCATGGATTATACCTATCGTTGGAAGCTTCCTCATACCTGTTCTGGAAAGGCTAGGCAAGAAGCTTCGTGACTGGAGCCCCTTCGCACTCTCCACAGCATCGTTAATCTTCACTTTCTCGATGATACCGGACGTTTATGAAGGCTACTCATGCGACGTGACGATTCGGTGGATTCCCTTTTTCAAGCTGGCGTTCGGAGTGCTCGTCGACCCTCTCAGCGTCTTCATGGCCAGCCTAGTCTCGTTTATAGGAACTCTGATCCTACTCTATTCCATTGAATATATGAGTGAGGAAGAGGACTTAACGCGATATTATTTCTTCATGCTTCTCTTCATCGGATCCATGATAGGATTGGTCATGGCTGACAACTTACTTCAGCTCTACATTTTCTGGGAAGTTGTCGGCTTATGCTCCTACGCGCTGATAGGATTCTGGTACAAGAGAGCCGAGGCTGTTAGAGCAGGAATGAAAGCATTCATAGTGACTAGAATTGGAGATGTATGCCTCCTGATTGGAATTTTAACCCTGTATCTTAACTCTGGAGAATTCAGATTCTCAGCCATAAAGAACTTGGCGGTAGCTGGGCTTCTAGACGCTTCGCTAATTACAGATGTGGCTATACTCATGTTCGGAGGGGCCGTTGGAAAATCGGCGCAGATCCCCCTCTTTGTGTGGCTTCCAGACGCCATGGAGGGGCCGACAACGGTCAGCGCGTTAATACATGCAGCGACGATGGTTAAGGCTGGAGTGTATTTAACGGCGAGAATAGCTACGGTTTTTCTACTACAGGATAGTTACTTGCCGATTATTGCTTTTGTGGGAGCCGTCACCGCCTTCATGGCCGCGACGATGGCCTTAGCAACCTTTGATATTAAGAGAGTGCTAGCCTACTCAACGATAAGCCAGCTTGGCTACATGTTCATGGCATTAGGAATCGGCGGTTCGAAGGGGTGGCTTGCAAGCCAGTTTCACCTTATGAGCCACGCTTTCTTTAAGGCTCTGCTTTTTCTATGTGCCGGCGTGATTATTCACACCTTAGGAACGAGAGACATGCGTAAAATGGGAGGACTATGGAAACGAATGCCGGTAACTTTTGTAACATTCATTGTAGGTGCGCTTTCTCTCTCGTCTATTCCGCCATTTAATGGTTTCTGGAGCAAGGAGATGATTCTCGAATCAGCCTATACCCGCGGCGGATGCTTCGGTTACTTAATATTCTTTGCAGGAGTAGCTACGGCCGCTGTAACAGTGGCTTATACTATCCGAATGGCTTCTCTTGTCTTCTTGGGAAACGAATCAGAATTCATAAAGGAAACGAAGAGAAAAACACATGAAGCCCCGAAGGTTATGCTTGCTCCTCTCATCATCCTAGCCTCTGCCTGTGTAACCTCCGGTTTTCTACAAGACCCCATATTTGAATCTCTATCTCAGGTGATAGCGGGGAAAGCCGTGTTTGAGACAAGAATTGAGCCATTGATCTACTCGTTTATGTCGCTTCTTATAGGGGGGTTACCGGCTTACTTGATATACGTAAAGAAGATTCTTTCGCCACAGGAGATAACGAAAGGAAGAATCGCATCGACGCTTTACAGAGCTTTATCCAAGGGATACTACTTCGATGATTTTTATGACTTCATTTTTGTGAAGGGAACAATTTTAGCTTCGAAAGTCAGCAGAAGACTTCAAACGGGCATTTTAAATATTAACATGCTCGCCTTCATAGTTGCAGCTTTCTTCTTCATCATCCTAGCCCTACAGGGAGGAGTCGCGTAATGTTTAGTCAACCAATCGATACACTAATCGTATTCACGGTTACGACGCCGTTAATAGGATGGCTGGAGACAAAGATTCACCTAAAGAATCTCTGCGGAGTCTACATTGCCGCCGGATTAATCTTTTCCGGTCTTTCTCTACGCGAACTCTTCATTAAAGCCCTATCAGAACCAGTGACTCTTCCCGTAAAGACCAGCCCGTTCAGCTCATGCTTGGTAATCGATCGGCTGAGCGTCTTTATGGCTTTGATCTTCACCATTCTGGGCTTACTAGCCACAGTCTACTCAATCGAGTACATGAAAGAAGACGATGGAATCCCATTCTACTATACGTTGCTGTCGGCGATGATCTGCGGAATGCTCGGAGTAGCATTTGCAGGGGACTTCTTCACACTCTTCGTATTCTGGGAACTCATGTGCATCTCCTCATACGCGCTCGTAGCCTTCAGGAAGCATGAATGGGAACCCATCGAAGCCGGGCTGAAATATCTGGTTATGAGCTCTGCAGGAAGCGCCTCAATACTCTTCGGAATCTCACTCCTCTATGGCTTAACGGGAACTTTAAGCTTCACCCAGACATCAGGGATGGTAATTAATTCTAACATTTGGGGATACATCAGTCTATCTTTCATCTTGCTGGGCTTCGGCGTTAAAGCTGCTATCTTTCCTCTGCACATGTGGCTTCCAGATGCCCATCCAGCTGCTCCCACTCCAATAAGTGCTCTTCTCTCCGGGATAGTCATAAAAACTGGCGTCTACGCGATTATCAGAAGCCTTTTCTCCATCTATTCTCCGATAAATTCTTCGTGGCAAGCTGCTTTGATGGCTATCGCAATATTGACGATGAGCTATGGAAACCTAGCTGCACTTCTACAGGATGATATTAAGAGGCTTCTGGCCTACAGCAGCATAGCCCAGATAGGCTATATTCTCTTCGCGGTCTCCACGGCTACAACACAAGCAAATGCAGTCCTAGGTTTAACAGCTGCCCTAATGCACATCATGAATCACGCATTAATGAAATGTCTCTTGTTCCTCTGCGCTGGAGCATTCATCTATAGGGCGGGGACTAGAAGCCTAGCTAGACTCTCCGGAATCGGCCGTAGAATGCCGTTGACAGCCGTAACGTTCGCAATTGGCGCATTAGCTATTTCCGGAATTCCTCCTCTGAACGGCTTCATAAGCGAATTAATGATCATCTATTCCGGAATTAGATGCAACGCGTATATCCCCACAGTCATACTCTTGGTGAATATTCTGCTTGGATTCGCCTATTATCTTCGTCTGATAAGAATAATCATCTGGTCGTCTCCCTCCGGCAGGCTAAACAAGGCGCATGAAGCTCCCTTCCTAATGCTTATTCCGATAGCCTTACTGGCGCTAGCATGCATTGCCATCGGAATCTATCCGTCTCCCTTCATAGAATTCGCCCGCCAAGCTGCAGAGTCCCTTGTCGCGAGCGGTTAATGATAGAGAAAAAATAAAAGCAGCAAGCTACGTATAGAGCCTTTGGAGAGACGCGACTTGAAAGTTAGACTTTTAATTGTTAAACCTACTAGCCGCTGGCTCTCTGAAGAAAGGACCGAGAAGGGTTATTGGGGCTTTGTACGTTGTAGGGAAGACTATGAGAAGGAGAAAATAGATATTCATAGACAAATCGAGGATCTGGCGGAGAATCTTAGAGGGGAAGGCATAGAAATAGATCTTTTACCAACGATAGAGATTGAGAACGTAGACGATTTATTGGAGAGAACAGAAGATCTTAGGAAAACTGACGTAAATATAGTCTTAACGCTATTTCCAGCCGGATGGATATCCGATGGAGACTTACCGTATGGAATAGTTGCGGCATCTAATTATGTAGTCTTCTATGACCGGTTTAGGCCGAATATTTACGCTGGAACGCTGTTCAATCCTCCAGTGTATGAGAGGCTTGAGAAGCATAAACTCTCGGACAAAATTTTCCTCGTGGAAGGAGATCCGGAGAAGCTAAAGGCTATTCTGAGAGCAGTTTATGCTTTGAGAAGAATCTCATCGGCGAAGCTTGTATGTGTTGGACCCATGAACTCAGCCTTCGGAGGATGGCTCTCATTTAAAAAGGGAAGCGAGATCTTTGGATACAGAACTCGATTTTACACATACAGCAAGTTCGTTGAGGACTTCAACGAGTTTCTTAAAGATAAAGATAGACGCGTAGAGGCTGAAAGGATAATTGGAGAATTCACATCCAGAGCCGTAGAGGTCGTTGAGCCAACTGCTGAGAAACTCCTTCGAGCTGGGATATACTATATGGTTCTGAAGAAATACATAGAGGAGAATGAAGCTGATTGGATAACTGTGAATTGCCTAAGCGAACTCGTTGAGAGGACGAAGGCCACTCCATGCTTCGCTTTCTCCAAGCTCAACGATGACGGAATAGTAGCCACGTGCGAAGCCGACCCGACAGCCATGATTCTACATTATCTTATGCGGCACATCTCTGGGAAACCGGCATTCTTTAACGATCCGACAGTGAATGAGAAAGATGGAACACTTATCCTAGCGCATTGCACATCGCCAACGAGGCTTTTAGGGTTCAACGAGTCCGCGCTTCCCTATCAGGTGAGGACGCATCATGAGTCGAATTACGGAGCTACTCCAAAAGTATTCTTCAGAGAAGGAGAGGTTACAATAGCCGGGCTATCCTTTGACATGGATGAGATGCTCATCGTGAAGGGCAGGATCGTTGGAAGTCCTAATCTAAGGATATGCCGTTCGCAGGTTGAGGTGAAAGTTGCTAACCCTTCAGGAATTCTTAGGAAGTGGAGAGGCTTCCACTGGGTTTTAGTCTATGGAGACTACGTCGAGGAGCTACGAGCGATCTGTAAAGTGAAAGGAATAAAGGCCATCATTATGAGTAGCGAGGATACACGGCTTAGCAATATAAGAGAGTCTCAAGCATAACTAAAATGAAGACGTCATACCGTGACGTGAAGAAATATTGGTGCAGAAAAGACGTGGAAGCCTTGATTAGGCCTCCAACGTGTTTTTTATAGGCGAATAGAACACTTAAACGAAATAGAAAATTATTATAGATAGGTTCGGAAATATCTCTGAGGTTAGTCATGTATAAAATGCTATAGAGCCGGTAAGGGAAAGACCATGGAAGTAAGGAAGGTTCAAGTTATTGGAGGAACAACATTTATTGTTTCTCTTCCTAAAAAATGGGTTAATCAAGTCGGGTTGAAACCAAGCGAGGAGCTAATCCTGGTTCCCAAGGGAAACTCAAGCTTGCTGATTAAGCTGAAGAGGGATGCCGAGAAGATTCTAAACTCAGCGATTAACATAGAGGTTAACTCGAGGAAAAAAGAGGAGATACTTAGACTTATAATCGCAGCGTACCTCGCTGGCTACCAGAACATTAAGCTAGTCTCAAATCTCCAAATAGACCCAAGCATAGAGTCATTCATTAGAAACAACTCATGGAAGTTCATGGGCCTCGAGATATCTGAGGAACATGATAAGGAGATGATATTGACCACATTGTTCAATCCTTCAGCTCTGACGATTCAGAAAGGCTTATCAAAGATGCTTAGGGCGGTTTCGTCCATGCATAGAAACGCAATAAAAGCGTTTGTAGAGAACGATGTGAAGATGGCTGAGGAGACCGTGAAGCTCGACGACGAGGTAGATCGCCTAAATCTTTTCATCATTAGGCAGCTGATGCTCGCACAGGGAAGCTTAGCAGCCAGCAATATAGGAATAAACATGCTGGAGGAGTCATTGATCTACAGAACAATAGTTAAGGATCTTGAAAGGATAGGTGACTACGCCGTTGAGATAGCTAGGAAAACCTCTAAAGACCTTAAGATACCTTCTCCTCTACGCCGGGAAATAATCGAGCTTAGCCAGATAGCCGCAAGAACATACCAAGATGCTTTAAACATCTTTCTAGCCAACGATGTGGAGAGTGTTGATAAAGTATTCAGAGATGAAGAGGAATTTTTGAAGAAGATGAGAAGCATCCTGAACAGTTATGCAACGGACAAATCCTTGGATCCAGCGAGCCTCATCAGATTGATCCAGGTGATAGATATATTACATATGGCTATGAGCAAAGGCAGATCGATAATAAACGAAACATACAATAGGTATATAACCTACCTCAGCTGCATTGAAAAGTCAACGTGACCTCCAAATTATTAGTATCCGCAGTCCACCATATTATCTTTGAAGGTCAAGAACTCAACATCTCCTTTAACTTTGCAGCAGCGTATCCATAGTATTCTTTGAATTTAGGATCGATCTCTAAAAGGTAGAGTTCACGCTTATATCTTCCCTTAATCAGCCGGAAAACTTCCCTGTATGGTATTTTACCCCATCCGATCGGCATGTGCAGGTCTCCGTAGCCAAAGACTATGTTCTTCTTGTCTGGTGAGAGCGGATCGAATTCGCCGTAGTTATCATGCAAGTGCATATGAATCATATAAGGCGCAACATTTTTGACGGCTTCCAGAAAATTAAACTTGTAATATCTTGCGGAGATAAATGCATGGCCAGCGTCGAATGTTACGCCTACGCTATCCATGTTTACGTTTTTGACGACGTCAATCAGCTTGTCAATCTCTCTGCATAGGTGAGTGAAGCCTAAATCTCCATTCTCAACTCCAATTAGCACGCTTGAGTCGCGGGCGTACCTTCCCCACTTCTTAAGGGAGCCAACGAGGATTCGCAGAGCTTCAGACTCAGACATCTTATCAGCCGGCGTAATATAGCCTGAATGTATAACGAGCACGTCTGAGTCCAGCATGACGCAGAGATCTATGCATGACTTCATCACCTTCTCAGAAATCTTCAGAAGTAGAGGGCTTACTAGGTTCATTTCATATGGTGCATGCACCGTGTAGGAGAAGCCATAGCTTGATAGGATATCGAGAAATTTAGAGCACTCTCTTTTATCAAGCAAGCCGTTCTTTATGATTCCGGAGCAGCCGGGAGAGATTTCGACGTTATCGAATTTAATCTCTTCGAAGATCTTTAGTTGCTTGATTAAGGCCGTTTTATAGTCTCGATCGTTATTGATTGATAGGTTTATTCCAATCTTCAACTCGTAATCGCTTCCAGTTAATGCATGATCAATTTAATGCAAATCACGAGAGTATCATCTTAATATATCTAATCGTTCTTTCAGCTGCTTCGCGTGGGTTTGGAAGAGGCAGGATCTCGGCGCTAAGAAAGGAGCGGTAGCCTATCTTATCCAACGCATTCATAACTTGATTAAAGTCTAAGTGTCCATCTCCGGGGGCCAGCCTATTGCTGTCCGCTATATGCATATGTTCCAAGTAGCCGTCGGCTTCAACTATACTGTCATAGATTGATCTCTCCTCAATATTCATGTGAAACGTATCTGCCATAACCCCGATCCTCTCGGAGCCCAGCTCATTTCTCAACTTGACAGCTTCCTTCAATGTGTTCACTATCGTAGATTCATACCTGTTCAGCGGCTCTATCAGAATGCGCGCCCCTATCTTCTCAGCGTACTTTGCACAGATCCTTAGGGATCCCTTGAGATTCTCGATTCCAAACTTGCGATCCTTCGGCTTTCCCTTAACTGAGCCTATTATTACCGGGGAATTCAGCCTTCGCCCAATCTCTAAGTACTCCTTGATTCTTTCAATCGCTTTCTCCCTGATCTTTTTCTCCGGTGATGAGAGGCTTAAGCCGTAAATCGTGTATGTTGGACCTGTTCCCACAGCTGGTATTGAGAGCCCAAACTCTTCAGATAACCTTTTAACTCTATCAATATCGAAGAAGGATGGATCCTTGATCAAGAGCTCAACGCCGTCATAGCCCATTCTGGAGACTTCTCTGAAGACTAGCTCGGGTTCTCCGCTTAAGCCCAGAGGGTTAACTCCGGGCTCTATAGCCGCCACTATTGCTATGGGAAGCATTCTTCTCCCAAACAAAAAAGAGAAAAATTATGGTTTTAGAACGATCTTTATCGCTTCTCCGGACTTGTGAGCTTCCAAGGCCTCTCCGAACTGATCCAGCGAGAATTCATGCGTGATCAGCATATCTGAATTAACTATACGCTCATACATCGCGGCGATCGCTGGAAGGAAAGTGTGATTAGCGATGAAAGATCCGATTATCTCTTTCTCATATCTCATTACGCTGTAAGGTTCAATTGGGACTTTAAGTCCCTTCTTTGTAGTTCCGAAAATCACCGTTCTGCCTCCATATCCTGTGGCGCGTATTGCTTGCTCAACCGTGGCTGGTGAGCCGACAACCTCTACGCATACGTCAGCCATTCTTCCATCCGTGGCGTTCTTCACAGCCTCGATGAAATCCTCCTCCCTCGGATTCACAGTTATGTCCGCGCCTAGCTTCTTAGCCATCTTCAGTCTCTTCTCCACGAGATCGCTAACGATTATTGGCCCAGCACCCCTGTGCTTCACTAGCTGCGTCCATATGAGCCCCATAGGCCCGGCGCCTATTATCGCAACTGCATCCCCAACTTTTACGTTAGCCCGCATAACCCCATTTACGGCGCATGATACGGGCTCTACGAGGACGGCGTCCCGCCACCTCATATCATCGCGTATCTTGTATACAGCGGTTTCAGGTGCGACATTATATTTTGTGAATCCGCCGTTAATGTATATGCCGAGCGTGGTCATGTTCTCGCATAGGTTCTCCTTGCCTATTCTGCAGTAGTAGCATTTGCCACATTTTATATTTGGATCTACCACGACGTGGTCTCCTACATCAACATTCTTCACTTTGTCTCCGACATCAACAACTTCGCCGGTGTATTCATGTCCAAGGATCACAGGCGGAGATGCTGGGTGACGGCCTTCAAGTATCGCGGGATCTGTTCCGCAGAGACCGGCCAGCTTAACTTCTATTAGAACGTCATAGTCTCCCTTTACTGAAGGAACATCGACCTTCTCTATCCTGTATCCCTTATCAACTCCATGGAAGACTACAGCAAGCATCTTCTTCATAATCATCCACCAGGCTTTATGAGTATCTTAGCATCGATTCTCTTTGAGGCTTCCTTTATCGCCTCCACGCCTTCCTCCAACGGAAACCTCTTAGTGATTATCTTCGTCATGTCTATTCTCTGGGATGCCATGAGTCTGATCACATTCTGGAATACCCCGTGGCCGGAGTGTCCCTGCGAGCCGAATATCTGTCCCCTCCTAGTCTGGAAGCGCTCCATCGTTATTGGAGCAGCCTTCGCCGCTCTTCCTATCCAAGCGATCTTACCGTTCACCGCCATTGACTTCTCCATTTCAGGAAGTGTCTTTGTAGGGGCACCTGCTGCCTCAACTTGGATATCCGCGCCCATATTATCTGTTAGTTCCATAACTTTCTCAGATGGTGATGTTCCGCTCTTCTCCAGCTCTAATGGATTTAAAACGTAGTCAGCGCCAATCTTCTTCGCCAGAGCGATTCTTTCAGGCATAACCTCAAAGACTATAATCTTGGACGCGCCGGCTGCTTTGACCAGCTGGATTGCCGCTAAGCCTATGGGACCAGCTCCATATACGACTACATAGGCTCCGGGCTTGAATCCTCCGGCTCTTATGAATATTGCGTTGTAGGCTACTGAGGTAGGCTCTACCAAGGCGCCGGCCTCGTAAGCTTCCTCCTCAGACTTATAGACGTCGAAGAGGGAATCTATCTTCCAGCAATATTTAGCCCCTACTTTGACGTATTCCGCCATAGCTCCGTCAACGGTGAAACCTAGCTCCTCAAGATTCACGCAGTGATTTGGCAGTCCATTCCTGCAGGGAATGCATTCGCCGCACCAGAGCATCTCCTCAGATGTAACCGAGTCTCCAACCTTGAAGCCTTTAACTTCGCTTCCTACTTCCTCAACGACTCCTGAGAATTCATGGCCTATTGTGCATGGAAACTTCGTTAGGCCCGGATATAGCATGTATCCATCCTCGTCAGTTTCATAGAAGTGAATATCTGAGCCGCAGATCCCGCATGCCTTTACGCGTATAAGAAGGTCCTTGGGCCCAATCTTCGGCTTCTCTACGTCCTCGACTTTAAGCTTCGGGTATCTCCATACCTTGGATCCCTCAATAACCTTACCAGTCTTTAGTTCCATCTCTGTAAATTTGTATCCAGGCCTAGGCTCTTTCGAGGCATATAATCTCAGAGCCTTCATTTTATACACCTCTTCACGGCGGATAGGCCAGCGTATATATGCTTCGGCCTCCTTTCGCTAAGGGACCTTTGAGTACAGCCTCTATCTCTTCCCGAGGCCTTTGAGTTATCTCCTCAATTGGCGGAAGCTTCCCGGGCGGGAACCTCTTCATGATATCGTTCACTAGCTCAACCATATAGTCGAGGAGATGCTCCAGCCCCTCCTTAGCCTTCTCAGCCTTCGCAAGCGTCGCCCTCCCAACGCATCCAGCCGGATATGCGAAGACCTCTATTGGGCCGCATCCAACATGGTCATACCACCTGAGTGGCCTCTGATAGACGCAGCCAGCCTTGTCTATATGCTTCTCCGGCAGATAGCCCCTAGGCGTAGTGTCAACCGCATACTCCATCTTTATCATTTCAGGGAACAACGCTAGGCTATAGGATGTTTCACATTCATCAGCATGTATGAACGGAGTCTCGAAGGGGCCTCCATGCTTTTTATCCTTGACGTACTGCGGGATGGCATGGTACCAGTTCAAGTTGATGAATATTCCGGGCACCTGGTATCGCTTGGCAAATTGATGGATCGCTGAGGGAATCACATATTCTTGGCCGTGTCCGTTCAGCAGAATCTGCTTCCTAAATCCCGCGTTCCAGAATCCAGCCATGACGGATCTTATTAGAGCCTTGAAGACATCGTCATCCACGATTATTGTTCCAGGCATTCCCATGTGATGGTATGGATGCGAGCCATACCATATCGGCTGGGCGACCGTGCATCCCGTCTTCTGAGCCACGAGCTCAGCCATCCTCGTCACCAGAAAGGTGTCTTCGCCGAAACATGCATGAGGGCCATGATTTTCGGTGCTTCCGATAGGAATTATTATAAGATCGTTCTTCTTCAACCTCTCCTCGACTTCTTTAGCGGTCATGTTTTGGAAGTATATTCCGCTTGCTTTATCCATATGTCCCTCCTGAGGGAAAACCCATCTCAAAATTCAACACCCCAAGCATCAGTAAGAGACGATTATAAACTTATTTATAAGGATTATTACTTTTCTATAAACCGTTATATGAGGAACCCGCTATGTCAAGATTCGACCTCATAGTCGTTGGGCATATAACGCTCGACTTAATATCGAGAGCCGGAGAGAAGACGCGGGAAGCAATGGGCGGCGTATCTACCTATACGTCGATTGCAGCGGCGAGGCTTGGAGCCAAGGTAGGCGTGGTGTCGAAGGTTGGCGATGACTTTCAGAGAGGATATCTAGACTCCTTCAGGAAGGCAGGCGTCGATCTTTCAGGCCTATCGATTACAAGAAGCGGCACAACAATATTTGAAAACATATATGATGAAAAAGGAAAAAGAACGCAGAGGCTTCTAAACTGCGCCGAAAGCATAGAATGTAGGGATATCCCAGAAAAATATTTTAGCTCGAGATGCTTCCATTTCGGACCTGTCTATCATGAAGTCTCATATGAGATAATAAAGTCTATCCATGAGAAGGGAATACTTACAGCATTGGATGCCCAAGGGTACTGCAGAAAAAGAGAGAAAGATCTTTCCATAAAGCTACGCGCTTGGAAGGAGATGGAGAACATTCTGCCTCACGTCAACATCTTGAAGTGTGATGAAGAAGAGGCGAAGATAATGACTGGAAAATCAAATGTTGAGGCAGCTGCTCAGATACTTAACGATCTCGGCTCAGAGATAATCTTAGTAACACAGGGAGGAAGGGGATCAACTTTATGCTATAACGGAAAGGTGAAGAGGATACCAGCTATTCCTCCAGATAAAATAGTGGATTTAACGGGCGCCGGAGACACATACGTAGCAGGCTTCATCGTTGAGTATCTGAGAACCGGAGATCCGGAATGGTCCGCCCTCTTCGCCTCTGGAGCCGCATCATTTGTAATAGAGGGATTAGGAACGTCCACAATGCCCACTAGAGAAGAAGTTTTAAGACGTCTGAGGAGGAATCCTCCGAGAAACATCAAGTGATATCTTGTTCTGACGCGGATGGTAAACCTATCCGCAGCTATGGATTCTATAATCGGGTCCAGAGAGGAAAAATCAAACTGTTAGTGTGGCACCGTATGCGGGATTCAAACTAAAAGTTCAAATCCTTTGCTTTAAAATGGCTCACTTTCCATATTTTCGTTTCAGTCTTTTAGGTATGCGTAGATTATTATGGCCATTATTGCTGCTGCGGAGATCCATGTCATGTATTCTGGAATCAGACTTGCTTGCGCTGGCTTCTGGATTATGCTCATAGATGCTCTCTTGGGCTTGTGCGCTCTTGCCTAGCTGGATTAGATCTTGAATAGTCTCTTTGCATTAATGTAGAATATCCTCTCCTTATCCTCCTTACTTATTTCCGAGCTCATTATCATCCCGATTGTATGCGCTGGATTTAGAAGTGTCATGTCACTTCCATACAAGATTCTTTGACTTCCAGCTCTCTCTACTGCCTCCTCGACCTTGCCAGCCTCCAGACGGGTCATGCATATTTCTAGGTAAATATTTGAGTACTCGGATGCAGCTGATATTGCCGATTTCCAGTTTTTACCAGTCCATGAAGCCTCTGTTCCTCCCATATGGCCCATGATAAACTTGACTCCTCCGAATCGCTTAGCTAAGTTCTCCACATCCCTCACGTCCTTTTGGCTATATGTATGGAGCAGGAAAGGCTTATCGTAAGGCTCAGCGTATTCGATCAATTCTCTAAATTCTTTGGAATCTATTGGAACCCCGGAGTATGTTGTGTGAAATTTGACTCCGCGAAACTCCGGAAGTTCAAGATACCTTTTGATCTCGCCCTTTGAGAGTTCTAAGTAATTTGGATTTACGGTTACATAACCATAGATACCAGATGAAGGATCCAGGGATTGGAAGAGTTCCCTATTTCCCTCTATGAGATTATATACTATGGCCTTGCTGGAGGAGAAGATTGCAGCCTTCATGTTGAAGCGCAACATCAGATCCTTGATGCTACGCATATCACTTGCATATATCGGGAAGAACCACTTTCCGTAATGTGCATGCGCATCTATTATAGGGATGCTCATGGGAACCCCTTCAGTAAATCTTCGAGATTATAATACAAGATGAGCTCTTTATCATGCTCAGAGATCTCCGCCCTCTCAACCATAAGATAAGATGATTCGAAATAATTTAGGGGGATGCCTGAGCCGAATATAATGCGTGACGAACCTACCTTTCTAGTGAGAAGTTCAAAGGCATCAGGAGTATCTAGTAGGCTTGTCTCTATGTATAAATGCGGATTCTCTCTGGACAGGACTATGAACTCGCTTAATGCACTGTAAGAGCAGCCAAGCATAATAACCGGATAGCCTCTTCCCCTAGTCTCCCTCGCTATTTTTGTCATTAAACCATAACCTGTATTATAAATCAGTAATGGGAGATCCATGCCCTCCAAGTTCTTAAATAGCTTGAGCAGAGGCGCATAATCGAGGGGGTAACTCTGAAACTCCGTGAACAATCTGACGGCTCTAAATCCCCTTTTTCTCAGCTCTTCAATCTCATCTAGCCCGCCTAAATAGGCTCTTGGATCCACGGAGGCTACAGGTATTAGTCTTGAATCTCCATTACAGGCTCTCAGAGTCTCTTCGTTCCCCTCTACATGATCATAGAAGGCAGATTTGAGCGAGATCGTCAAAACCTTACTTATGCGATACTTCTCAATAAGCGATATGAGCCTCTCAAGGGAACAATCTATCTTACGCTTAGGAAAGAAGCCGAAGACCGTGTTGACATCAGCAATCTTCAAGGCCGTAATCACAACCATTAAAGTTTGGCGAGTATTAGAATTTTTCTCCATCTTCAATGACCCGCAGAAGTGTGCTTTAATCGATTTTCAGTGATCGCAAGAATGTTCTACCGGCTTTCAGAATAGAAATTCAAAGAAGACGAAAGTTTAATCTGTTAATTACCAGCGCAAGGCTCTGATGGAACATCCCTTTTTATCAGAAAATTTTAGGTCATCTTTGCCATGAAGGCTTGTATGCGTCGGCCTAAACTATCGGGGATGGGCCGTCATGTCTGACATAAAAAAGGGGCTAGTGATCGGCCTAATTGTAGGCTTAATTTTTGGTGTTATATTTGGATTTTCAGTTGCGCCTAAAGGAGCAGACATCTCAAAGTATGAGCATCAGATCAATCATTTAAAAGAGCAAGTAAACAGTCTACAGCATAATCTTGAATCAAAGAATAAGTTAATACCTGAACTGCAGGCTCAAATTTCAGATCTCCGGGTTACATATGGACTTGCTTCTGGAACTCCCATGTCTCATTGAGAAGTCTGGAGTGAAGGAAGTAATCGATCCAATAGAGAATTTCATGGATGTCGATGAGGAAGCAAAGAGTTCGAGGCGACCTCTAAAACTAAAATACACTAAATATACTATTTGATCATTACACTATTTGAAGGTGAAAAATTGGGTGCAGGTCGAAAGTCCTTTGATGATCTGATGAAGGAAGTAATCGATCCTGGACTGTGCACCGTCTGCGGAACATGCGTAGCCGTTTGTCCATACAATGTCCTAATCCTCAGGGAGGAGAGTTTCAAACGATTAGAACTGCATGAACTCGAAGTCACACATGACATGTATGAGTCCATTGAGGAATTATGCCAGCAATGCGGCTACTGCTACTATAATTGTCCAATAGTATCGTT
>JAGGUU010000072.1 GCA_021158305.1 Candidatus Bathyarchaeota archaeon | reverse complement strand
TATTCTGAACTGCCAGCACATTTTGAAAGCTACACTTCTGCAAGGCATCGCACTTTCCTTCACTCGGCAAATCGCATCCATTATTCTAGGATTAGCCGTTATTGCTATACTCTTCCACGACCAAGTAGACCCAGAGAATTCGGTGGATCCCCATTCTTCAAATTCGGATGCAGAATTCGGCGATCTTGAAAACCAGTATGTAATAGAGACTAGGAATCTGGTAAAAAAGTATTTTTTAGGATCGAATGTGATTAATGCGGTCAATGGAATAGACCTTAAGATTCGAAGAGGAGAATTCGTATCGATAATGGGTCCCTCTGGAAGCGGGAAATCGACACTTCTGAACCTTCTCGGAGCTCTAGATAAACCCACTTCTGGAAAGGTTCTTATAGATGGAGTGGACATCTCTCAGCTCGACGATAAGGGTCTCGCTAAGCTCCGTAACGAGAAGATAGGTTTTGTCTTCCAAGCATATAACTTGATTGCTAGGTCAACTGTGAAGAGGAACATGGAGCTGCCAGCTCTAGTTAAGGGATGTTCTAAAGAGGAACGTATGAGGAAGATTAAAGAGTTGCTTAGCATAGTAGGTCTAAGCGACAAGATGTATAGAAAGCCTACAACGCTTAGTGGCGGTGAACAACAGAGAGTCGCGATCGCCCGAGCCTTAATGAATGATCCGGATATAATACTAGCTGATGAGCCTACAGGTAATGTTGATTCAAAGACTGGACGTGTGATCATGAATTTCTTTAGAAGACTTAACAGAGAAAGAGGAACAACGATGGTTGTCGTAACGCATGATCCTGAAGTGGCACGTATGACCGACAGGATAATCTACATTCGTGATGGAAGAATCTTTAGAGAGGAATATTTGAGGGAGGAATCGACGTGAAGACTATAAAGATCGCTTTCTTGACATTTCTTCTCATTTTCTGCCTATTTCCAGTAGGGATCAAACCGGCAGATGTTCAATGCGAAGCCGTGAATTTCAAGGTAACTCGCGTTGTTTGGGGCGAGAATATAGATAATCCGATAAAAGCTTATCCGGGAGATAAAGAGGTTCCATTAACAGTGGAGGTTCAGAACCTCTCGCCTAACAAGACCATTAAAGGTGTCTCGGCGATTCTGCTGCTTGACGATAGTCCATTCACTGATATTTATGGGAACCCCAATGCAAGTGCTACTGGAAAACCATCAGTCAGTGAGATTCTGAAACCAACCGACGAAATAAAGCCTAAAGGATTCTTCACATTAACTTTCACTTTGAATATAGATAAGAATGCTGTTCCCGGAACATACATTCAGACAATGGAGATAAGGTACTCTGTAGAGTCGGATGAAAAGTTCGTTGAGGGAACGCCGCAACGTCTCGAAGTGAAGATAGTAGTGTCAAAAAATGAGTCGACGGTAAGCGTTTCAGTCTCCCCGCAAGTTGTTGAGGAGGGTGAATCTGTACGAGTCTCAGGATCAATCAGTCCAGCTCCAGAGAATGCGACAGTAAACCTGAGGTATATCGGGCCGGGATGCGAGTTTAACAGTACAATTAAGGTTAACATTGATGGGACATTTTCAGAATCATTCAAGCCTTGGACTAACGGCACATGGAATGTAAATGCTAGCTGGGCGGGCGATGTGAGATATGAGGGCAGCTGGGCTTCTGCATCATTTGAAGTTAGGCCTCGTGTCTCACTTAGCATATTGACATCAAGCAATAGGATACTAGGAGGAGTGGATAACAAGTTTGCGATTAAGATCATAAATGATGGTAAAGTTCCTCTTTCAGCTCTCGATGTCTCTCTAGATGTTCCAAATCCGCTCGTGGTTCATGGCAGGAACAGCTGGAAGATCTCATACTTGGATGTCGGAGAGGAAAGCAACATAACATTCGTAATATATGCTCCGGATTCTTCTATAGGCTCTACATATTCTGGGTCATTCTCGGTCAATTATCGAGATGATTATGGAGAAAGCCATACAGACACTTTTCCCTTGGGTTTAGTAGTTGTGGGTAGGGTGGAGCTTATCTCATATGATAAAGTGGTGAGGCCGCAACCAGCACTAAATGGATCTAAAGTTGAATTCACTGGCACACTACTTAACAAAGGAACCGTTTCCGCAATGTACGTTAACGCTTCCATCCTTCCAAATCCAATTTTGCGCTTAACCTCTGAAAGCGCGACGTACATCGGCGAGATTGAGGAGAATTCTCAATCTCCATTCACGCTTGGAGCCTACATTAAGGAGAATGTTGGAAATGGAACATATCCCGTTATTGTTCATGTCACATATAGAGATGACCAGCATAATGAGCACGCGTTTAATATAACATTTCACGTGAGAGTTTTAGCTGTGAAGCCAAAGCAATCCTCTACTTCAGAAAGCACAAACTTCTTAGCATCCTACTCTGAGCACATATTCACGCTCGTGACGGTGGCCGTGGCTTCTGTAACGGTTCTTTTACTCTATAGGAGACATTTATCTCGCAGGAAAGAAATCGAGCAATCCGGTGGTAGCGGCTGATGAACGTGATTGAAATCTTCATCTTCTCCTTCGAGGCATTGAAAGAGAGGCATGTAAGGGCAATTTTAACAACCCTTATGGTTGTTATGGGTGCAAGCCTAATAGTTGCCTTAAATGGTACGGGCAATGGATTCAGAGACTTCGTAAACAACCAGTTCAGCAATCTCGGGGCGAATGTTCTGATAATAAGTCCTAGAGGAGACATAGATATCAATGAGGCCTTAGCAGATGAGATCTCTAAGATCGAAGGTGTTGAGGATGTTCTTCTCTTCGTTCAGCAGACAGCCTTAGTCACTT
This sequence comes from Candidatus Bathyarchaeota archaeon, assembly GCA_021158305.1. Taxonomy (GTDB): domain Archaea; phylum Thermoproteota; class Bathyarchaeia; order Bathyarchaeales; family DTEX01; genus B63. The sequence continues at coordinate 1,018 of JAGGUU010000072.1, read as the reverse complement.
CTAGAGGAGAAACCCAGACATCAATAGTTGTAGGGATAGATCAGAGCAAGCTGCCCCTAATATTTCCCACAATAAGCTTTCAATCTGGAACATTCGTTTCGGAGACTGACAATGTAGGGATAATCTTAGGTAATGAACTCTCGCGATCATCAAGTGGAGATGAAGCTTTTGTAACAATTGGACAGACCGTGAAGATTTCTTACAAAAAATACGTGAATCAGCAACCCACAATCTTTGAACGCGTGTTTATAGTTAGGGGAATTCTGAACTATGTGGGAAGTGGAGTCATCCCAATAGACCAGATGGCTTTTATCTCAACCTCAGCTGCGAAGAGATTCTTCGATAGAAAAAATTATGATGGACTTTATGTAATCACCAGAGACCCTAACCTAAATGAGGAAGTCATGAAACGAATACGCCGCATTTACGGAAACGAGTTGACAATAATATCTCCCCAAGTGATCTCTAACGTGATATACAAGATCTCAGGCGGGATCTCGCTATTCATTAGAATAGTCGCCATGGTTTCCTTACTTGTAGCATCAGTTGGGATAATAACTACGCTTCAGACATCCGTGATGGAACGTGTTAGAGAAATCGGCTTACTAAAGGCTTTAGGATTCACTAATAGGCTTGTCCTAGCGGTCTTCCTATGTGAAGCTACGATAATAGGAATTGTAGGCGGTGGAATAGGAGCGGTCTTCGGCATGGCTCTCTCCTACGGGATGAGCTGGGTACTTGGCAGAAGCCTAAATATAGAACTATCATCAAATGGAGGAAACCTACTTAATATAGAGATAGTTCCAACGTTCGACGTCTGGAACATAGTTTCAACGTGGATCCTCTGCATAGTGCTGAGTATGATCTCAGGCTTCTATCCATCTTGGAGAGCGTCACGTCTAAACCCAGTTGAGGCGTTAAGGCGCGAATAGATAGTGAACTCCCCTGGAAGGTTTTCTCTAATTTTCCCTTAACTTTAGACGAGTATTTCCTACAGTGCAACTACTAGGTTAAGCCC
>JAGGUU010000019.1 GCA_021158305.1 Candidatus Bathyarchaeota archaeon | reverse complement strand
TAGTAAACCTGCTGAATGAAGAATACGATCACGGCCATAATCGAGGCTGAGGCAGCGGCCTTAGTAAGCATCTCCCTATCCACCTCAACCCTGACAATCTTAGAGACAAAAATAATGTTCAGGATAAAGGTGGCTAGTAGGGAGATTCCCTTTATTAATGCTAATCCATTAAGCCCGAGAATCCCAACAGCCGGAAGGAGAACCAAACTGAAGAGAACCGACATTATATTAACGAACATAACCGTCTTGGTTCTCCCATATATTAGGAGAAGCCCGGAAAAGACTGGCTGAATCCCATACACCAAGCCGAAGATGGACATAATTGCAAGAACGGACCATCCCGGCTCATACTGGTTTCCAGCAAATAATGTGATCACAGGCTTAGCAGTAGACGCTAGACCTAAACTCAGCGGAAACATTACCAGCATCGTATACCTGCTCGCCTTCTTAATAGCATTGCCGATCTCCTCATGTTTCCCCCTACCATAAGTCATGCCATAATAGGGGAAAAGGGACTGCCCAAGAGCAAATGCGATTCCACTAATAAACCCAAAGGCTTTACGGCTAACATCATAGACGCCAACGTCGCCTAGGGGTAGAAAAGCTATCACCAGGGCTTGATCATACCATGCATAGATAAATGCAATTATTGAAGCGACGAGAAGAGGCCAAGAAAACCCTAAAAGCGGACGCATGAGACGAGCTGACTTCCTAAGCACGTCGCTATCTATCCTTACAAGACTGGCTGAGGCAGTCGCGTACATAACCGCGGCGAAGAAGTCACCTACCACCCAACCTAAAACGGCGCCGTACAAGCCATAGCCGAGATACGCAAAAGCAACTATTCCAACCCACCGTATAATCGCGGAGAATATGCTGCACAAGGCCATCCTCCTAAGTAAGCCAGCGCCCAGCAGCAAACTGTTAAATACGGGTATAAAAGCCGAGATAAATGCATCTAAGACGGCTAGTCTCACAAGATCGCTGAACGACGTCGACTTAAGAATCATGGAAGAAACACTTCCAGAAATAGAATAGACAATCAGACAGATGACTAATGCAGAGGAGATCTTGAAAGTTAATGCGGAAAGAAAATAAGCTGAAAAATCTTCTTCTCTGCCCTTAAGCTCCGCAACATATTTTGCCAAGGCCTGTGGGACGCCGAAGCCAGATATTATCTGGATGGCTGCGAGTAGAAGCGACAGGACAGCTAATACCCCCATATCCTCCCGAGTAATGATCCTTGCTAGAAACGCGAGCCCAACAGCTCCTATGACGGTCGAAAGAATATTCCGCAACGCTAAGTATATTGATCCAGTCGCTACTTCAGAGGCTTCCAGCTCAGCTTCACCTTAAAGACGATTCATCCACAATCCGTTAGATAGGAATTTTATTTATATGATTCAGACAAAATAAATTTAAGATCTCCGCATTAAAGAATGAGCGTCCGCAGCTCCGGAGAAATGGCAGGATGCTTGAGATAGAGGTTCACGAGATAAGGGGACGTTGCCCAGTGCATAAAGTCGGCGATAAGATCCTAATCGACGGGCCGAATCTAATACTTGAGAAGACAGACGCCGTCTGTATCCACGCATTATCAACACTTCTGCACTATGTAGTCGCACTTGACCGGGGAGTAGACCCGGTAGATCTAGGACTAACCAAACCTGAAGATAGAGAACATGCCTATATACAATGCGTCGATCCAGGGGAACCATACACATCAGGCGGAACGGTCATCTTCAAATGCCGAAGAATCCGAAAATAGCGCGACGCGAAACCCGGCGGTTCTATAATGAAGGTTTCAGTAATTCTGGGAACACGTCCAGAGATCATAAAGCTCTCCCCAGTAATACTCGAGCTTGAACGTTCAGGACTAGAATACTTCATTCTCCACAGCGGACAGCACTACTCATATAATATGGATAGAGTTTTCTTCAAGCAGCTCGGCCTGCCGGAAGCCCGGTACAATCTAGATGTGAACTCAGGCTCTCACGGCTTACAGACTGGAAGGATGCTTATAGGTATAGAGAAGGTGCTGAAGAAAGAATTGCCAGATGTTGTGATCGTGCAGGGAGACACCAACACTACATTAGCCGGAGCCCTATCAGCCGTTAAGCTACAGATTCCAACGGGACACGTTGAGGCTGGGCTTAGAAGCTATGATCGTAGCATGCCGGAAGAGATTAACCGCCGCCTCGTAGATCACTGCTCAGATATGCTCTTCGCCCCAACCGAGAAGGCGAGACAGATCCTGCTGGGGGAGGGAATCCCCGAGGACCGAATATACGTTACCGGAAACACAATCGTTGATGCTCTGTACAGAAACTTGGAGCTCGCTGAGAACAGGAGGGAGATTATGGACAGATTAGGACTGAAGAAGCGGAGGTTCCTTCTAGTAACCGTGCATCGCCAAGAGAATGTTGATAATAAGAAGAGGTTCAGCGGAATACTCAGGGGCTTAGCGCTAGTCTATGAACGCTTCGGATACCCAATAATATATCCCGTCCATCCGAGAGCAGCTAAGAGGATGAGAGAGTTTAACCTGAAACCGGAAGGGTTAATATTGATTGATCCGCTGGATTATCTAGACTTTCTTCTTCTGGAAAAGAATGCAAGGCTCATATTAACCGATTCAGGCGGGGTGCAGGAGGAAGCATGTATACTCCAAGTTCCATGCGTAACCTTGAGATATAATACGGAGCGTCCTGAAACGTTAGAGGTGAAATCTAATATCCTAGCTGGGGCTGATCCTGAATCAATAGTTGAGAAGGCGGAGATAATGCTTGAAAGAAAATGTAACTGGCCAAACCCGTTTGGGGATGGGAAGGCTGGAGAGAGAATAGTGAAAATTCTAATAGAAAGGTTTGGAAGATAAGCCTTTCTTTCTCCTCTTCTTTAAAAGCATCTTATTTATTCCATTTATCATCGCTTCAACACTAGCCATAACAATGTCCTCTCTAGCCCCTCTAGCCGAGACAACGTTGCCTTCATCATCTTCAACCTTTATAAT
>JAGGUU010000009.1 GCA_021158305.1 Candidatus Bathyarchaeota archaeon | reverse complement strand
AGGCATGCTAGTCTGCGTCCTCCCCATTGCCGGAGGACGCAGACTAGCATGCCTTAGTCCCACCCCGATAGCAGTGGGGTCCGGCAGGATCAACCGGAGTTGACGGTCGCAATCATCCTTTCTGGTGGTTCTTGCTACGTCAAGCCTATCTTAGACCTAAGACTGCATCTTAGGTCCGCATCTTTATGTATCCGTAACTGGAGATCGCCCCTTCATTCAGAGGCGGACGCCTCCTCGTCAGGGGGATACCGCCAGATTACGGATTATTGAGGCCTCGAATATGAGGCCTAATTATATTAAGTTATTGTCTTCTTAATAAATTTAACTTGTTTGGGTTTAGCTTTCTTATATGGTTCAAATTTATGGCTAAATCTTCTGAATGTCAACTTCCCTTCCAAGCTTCGCTGACCGATAAGCCGCGTCTATAATTTGCATAATTCTTAACCCTTCTTTTCCGGAGGTTTTCGGATCCCTGTCTTCCAGGCATGCAGTGACGAAGTCGGCGACGAGCTGGCTCCAAATATCGTGGGGCCTCTCCATATGAAGCATCTTTGAAACTCCAATCCCATCTTCTTCAGTGTAATAAGTGAAAGGATCCAGCTTTAGCCCCCCGGCGGATCCGAAGATTAATGTCTCAACATGCGGACCTATATTTGATGCCCATGCAGTCTCAAACATGGCTACAACGCCTTCCTTGAATCTGACAAGTACCGAAGAGTGCTCCTCAACATCGTAGACCGTGCTCGTCTTTACAGGCGGCTCTATTCCTCTGAATGTCATCGAGCTTACGGATACCGGATGGACGTCTCCAAGGAGATAAAGAGCCACGTCGATATCATAGCAGCCGATGTCTATTAGCGCTCCTCCTCCAGCCTTAGATGAGTCAAGAAACCATTTTGACTCCTTAAGTATATCTATGCCCGGCCTCCCTCTTCTCCTGAGAGTCGTAGCTCTATAATAGTAGATCCGTCCGATCTTTCCTTCATCTATGTATTGCTTCGCTAACTTTACTGATGGAATGAATCTATATCTTGCACTACAGATTCCGAGCTTAACTCCAGCTTTATCACATGCCTCAACCATTCTCTTAGCCTCTTCATAATTCACGGCCATAGGCTTCTCGCATAAGATGTGCTTACCGGATGCAGCAGCATCACATGTAATCTCCGCATGGGCGAAAGGAGGAGTACAGACGACGATTCCGTCTATATCGGCTAATTCTAAAAGGTCATGATAATCTAGGAAGGCTTTATCCACGCCAAATTCCTTTGAGACGGTCTTCAAAGTCTTCGGGTTTATATCCGCTATAGCAGTCACTTCCGACTCTTCGCTGGCTGAAAACGCCTTTATATGTTCCCGCCCTATTACGCCTACACCTATAATTCCTACTTTAAACTTCTTCAAGACCGCTCACTCCTCACACATATGATGTCTCGCCAAGAACTAAGATCGATTCTTCTTAAAAGCTTAAAGACTGAAAATCAGCGATTATCCTCTAGTAGCAAATGAGAATCCAATAGATGCAATCTCCTTCGTCCATCTGCAACCATTCTACGATAGATTTGATATATACACCTTTCTGAGATCACTTTAAGCAAAGATTCCTCCAAGAAGTTTTTGGATAATATGAAATATCGTTGACTCAATGCATCAAATCTTAACGTTCGAGGATCCAGAATAACGATGATGGAACATAAGATAACCATCTTTCAATTAAGGGTGTAGAATGTTTCGAATCTGGGATTATAAAATGTGTTCCACATCTAAGAATATAAATGTAGTTAAACTGGAGAAAGACTTACAAACTCATTCTCTCAGAAACTACGAGAACCTATAAGCAGTTCATAACATAATTTTACAAAGATAAAAAGGATAGATGCTAAAAGAGATTTAGAGAAGATCGGCGATTTGTAAAAATGAATAGATACCGAGCTCTGAATAGAAACCCAAATCCAAGACGCAATAGAGCCATTATAGTACTCATACTTCTTCTAGCCCCGCTTGTCACGTACTGCTACTTCTATAAGTGCTCTTTGATCCTCACAGAAACACTTGCGCGTAAATCATTCATTTTAACGATAAAAATAACAATGAAGAATATGAATCCTGAAGGAAAGGAGTGGCTTATCTCTGATGAGGAAAAAACTATCAGCTTATTTATGAATAATACTTGGCAGACAGTTTATATTTTAAACACTTCACATCCCATAGACAAAATCTATATGGATGATGATGGAAATCCAGTAGCCTCTCTATCACTTCCCAACAGAATTCTTTACGGCGAGAATATAACTTACAAAGTTACCTATAGAATCATTCTTAAACCTCATTCTCTGCCAGCCATCTCGGAGAAGCAATCAGGGAAATTAAGTGACATAGATGAAAAGCTAAAGGAGAAATACTGTAAGGCAGAGGGGCCTTGGCAAATAGATAAAGAAGAACTCAGAAACCTAGCTTTCGAGATTGCTGGAAACGAGACAAACATCTTATTGCTACTAGAGAAGTTTATCCGATGGATCAGAGACAAAATAAGATATTATCATCCCGAAATCCCAAGATATCCTAACGAAACAGTAGAGTACATGTCGGGCGACTGCGACGACCAAGCGAATCTACTTATAACTTTCTGCCGCATAGTAGGTATACCAGCATATCTACAGCTCGGATGTATTTATATTCCTCAACGAAACTTAGAGAGATCTTATTGGAAAGGCCATTTGGTGATAAGACTAACAAGAATAGGCTGGCATGGATGGGCTGTGGTTTACGTTCCTCCCTGGGGATGGCTGCCAGTAGATCTGACATGTAGTGATCAAGAGAATCCATTAAGCGCTATAAGAGAAGCGGCAATAATTACTCACTTAACCATTCAGTACGAAAACCTTACAAAAACCGATTACATTGCTTCCTCGAGAAAATACCGAGAATTTCTTCTCTCAAACAATTTTAGAATCTACGAACATGACGTGATGACCATGGAGAAACACAAAGAACCTGAAAAAAGAGGACCCGCTCTACCGATCTTTGCTGTGCCTGTATATTCACCGAGCATTATTAAAATGCGAATGCTTATAAAATGGTGTACCATTTCATAATCTCAAAATCCTTACGAGGAAAAGGGGCCATGGCCAAGTTTAAGGTTGTAATCTCCGATCCGGAAACTGGAAAGGCGAAGAGTATAGAGCTTGAAGGAGAACGGGCCATCCCGCTGATCGGAAAGAAAATCGGAGATGTTTTAGACGGTGCAGTTGTTGGACTTGCGGGACATAAGGTTCTCATAACAGGAGGGACTGATAGTTCAGGATTTCCAATGCGACCTGACATCCGCGGCGGAATTAAAACCAGAATACTGATTAGTAAAGGCGTAGGTTACAAACCTAAGGAAAAGGGAAAGAGAATAAGAAAAACAGTCAGAGGAAATACTATCACGGAGGATATCGCACAGATTAATATGAAGATTATCGAGAAACCTTCGGAAGAGAAAAGCAGGATGAAACAAGAGTAATTTTTGAAAGTTCTTTAAATACATATTTGAAATATGGAAAATTTCTTCCAACTCTTTTTATTACATACGTGCTTAAACTTGAGATAGACGGTTCAAAGAGCAGAGTTGATTCAGTAGTAGACGGAATGAAAAACTAGGAGATAAGACCGTTCATGTTTAGTGGGCTCTAGGAGCGTAAAAAATGAAGCAAGTAATTGGAAGAAAATCATCCATGAGCCCTCCAGCCTATCTCATGCAGATTCACGGAGAAGAATCCCAAGAGTATATTTTCAGGAGTGTTGGAGAAATTCTCTCCGCCGTTTCCAGCATGGATGCACTAAAGATTTTTTACGTAGCAAAAGATGGAATAGAGAGCTCCACGGAAATCATAAGAAAATTGGAGTTAACTCAAAAGAGGTATTATACAAATCTTAAGAGGCTTATAGATGCTGGATTGATTGAGAAAGAAGATGGCAGATATACCCATACAACTCTTGGAAAAATATTCTACAGTCTGATGGAAGTATTAGGAAATGCTGTAGAACATGAGGATAAACTAAGCCTGATTGATAGGATATTAAAAGTGAAGAATCTATCTGCGGAGGAAGCTGAAGAAATTATTAGGGTGATACTTAAAGATGTAGAACTGATGCCCGGCGGATACTTAACCAACATTTTCGGATCTACGAAGGTAATAGATAAATGGGAAAAAACTGTTCAAGAAGCGATATGGCAGATAGACAAGTCAAAAAAGGAGATTCTGTTTGCATGTAAACATTACGATATACGCTTGATGGAGGCTTGCCTAGCAGCAGCTCAGAGAAGAGTTAAAGTGTATTACTTGCTTGATAAAGAACTGAAAATTTCCCGTTTATCTCAATCATTCTTAAATTTCCTGTTTACTAGTAACGGAATACCAAGAGACTTATCGAATATTCTGAAATCTTCACTGTTCGAAGTAAAGTATGCAAACCTACCCCAGTCGTTCCTAGTAATTGATGAAGAATACTCCTTAATTGAGGTTTTAACTCCAATAAGGAGAGAATATTCTTTTGCATTTGTATTCCACAACAAAAAATTATCGAGAAAACTTTCAGAGGCATTCAATGAGTTATGGAGAAATGGAGAATCCATGTAGCAACGTTATTATAAAAAGATTTTGGGAACACCTACTCAGTAATCCGCTGAGAATTGATTTTATGAAAAGATACTCTTCAGATAGTACTCATATTGTCTTCAAATACGTACATCTAATTCACAACCCCTATATTATTTCAAGTTTCATACGGGTTTATCGCGCTTAGTTGAGGATAAAGAATCGGTGAGAAGCCGTTGAGCAGAGACCGCCTATTAATAGTAGATGACGATGAGGCTATCCTCAGAAATTTGGAGAGAATATTAAGTCTTGAAGGGTATGAAACCGACACTGCGAGAACTGGACGTGAAGCCATAGAGAAGACTAGAAGAAACTTCTATAATCTTGCGTTGTTGGATATTAAGCTTCCAGATATGGAAGGTACGGAACTATTGAAAAAAATGCATGAAACTTTTCCAAAAATGATAAAAATAATGGTAACGGGCTATCCCGACCTAGAGAACGCCATTAAGTCTCTCAACTATGGAGCAGATGCGTACCTCGTCAAGCCGGTGAGCGTACAGGAACTTCTAGACGTAGTGAAGCAGAAGATTAACGAACAGAGAAATATGGAGAAGATGACTGAAGAAAAAGTAAAGAGGTGGATAGAGACTCGTATTCGAAAACTTAGGCATGGCGGACTGTAATGCTGAAACTTGAGAAATTAATCTTAGAAACCGTGAATGAGGTTATTAGGAACGTGTTTGACGATGAAGTAGCGGATATGCTACTCAGATACCTAGATGAGTATAATCACTTAAGCATAGATGAGAGATTAAGGCTCTTTGATGAAACCTTGCCTAAAATCTTTGGATCAGGAGCCGTGATAATTGAGGATCTGATACTGGAAACTCTTTACTCTAAAATGGGAATTAGGTTAGAAAAGAGAGAAAAGGACTTCGTTGAATCAATCAATGATTTAAGACTAGTTAAGGTGAAAGCGAACGAATGAATGATTATAAAATCATCGCTATTAAGATCTTCATAGCTAGTCTCAGCTTAATCACTTATGGAGAACTCTCTCCTCTTATGAAAGCAGATTCTCCAACATATGAATTCATAGTAAAGCCTATGCTATGGACACCACTATCCATTCTTCTAGCCTATATTGTGGTGCCGATAATCCTACTAATAATCGACAATTATATAGCCTACACATTATTGAGTGGAGTGTCCCTTCTTAGGGTAGCAATCGAGCTTGAAGGAGTTTTGCCGCCGACTTCTCTACGCACAGCAACCATTATTCTGTACATCTTGGCGATATTTCTCTCTTTAACCTTAGCCGTGGAGGATCTAAGCTCTAGAATTAGAGGTGAGATTTTAAGACTAAAATGGTCCCAATTCTAGATTTTATAAAAATTTACGCATTGATAAGAGTCTCATATATGTCATGCCTCTCTGGAGGTATTATCTTCGGAGGTTTATATTGGCCGATTGGGGCGCCCTCCTTAGCCTTAATCATAGAGTACCTCAGGAAAGCTCCAGGCTTCAAATACGTGACCTTAACCACCTCAGATGGGTCTTTTATTCTGAAGTCTGAGAGAAAGTTTTTCAGAGTATCGCCTCGCTGCGGTATGGTTTCATCAATCTTCATTAGAGACTTAAATATTATCTTTTCAGCTTCGCGTTCAGAATATGGCCAGGTCTTCTCCATAAGGAAGCAAAGACGCTCCTTAGGCTTCATGATCTTCGTTACAGCCCACTTATCGGAGGATCTCAAGCCAGCGTCATAGAGGGCATCTACAATAACCCTTGGAGTTATAACATAACGACCGTAAAGCTTTAGCACCGTCTTCTTTCTCCCTTCGAATGAAAAAACTGGCATACCGTCGTCTCTAAAGTCGACGAGTCTAACTAGGTCATCCATAACGTATCTGAAGAGGATAGAGCCATAAGTAGTCACTGTCACATTGTAGACTTCTCCCTTCTTCAATTCATCTATTTCCTTTACCTCTCCACTCTCTGTTTGGAACTCCAAGTAACACGTTCTTAGGTCCGGGATCAAATCCGTCTTTCTATCTGGATCTCCCCTCATTATCGGCCCAGCCTCAGTTGAGCCGTAAATATGTAATGGCTCTAAGCCGAGCTCTTCCTTAAAGAATTCAAGATAAAGCTTTGATTCTGCGCCGGCTACAAGCACTCCCTTTAATGGCAGTATATCAGTTATTCTCTTCTTTTTCTTGCCACTTAATCTACATTCAAATATCTTTAGATAAAGGAGTATCTTTTTTAAGCCGGGGCCTAGAGAGTAATAGTATTCTCTATAAAATTCTTCCGGGTCAAGGAAGTATTTACATATCATATAAAATAATGAGCCTATGCCGCCGCCTAGAGAGATCTTCTCACCCTTCTCAATTACCTTTAATAGGAAATTGAATTTTTCTTTTACGTCAAGGTTATCTGCAACCTCTATTGGTGGAACAAGCTTGAATACTGTTTTTGTGGCCCATGCTCCCCATCCGGAAATCAGCGGTATCGGAGAACATAAATTTAGAGCTTTATCTCCAGCTCTTACTTTCGTTTCTCCCCAGCTATCACTAGCTGAAAGAATGGCTACAGCCACCGAAGACTCCACAAAGTTCTTCCAAAAAGTTTCTCCGTGAACTATCCATTTTCCAGAGCCAGTTGTTCCAGTAGTCCTCATGCATAAATAGAATGGCTCAGTCATGTACTTGTTGAGAGCTAATCCAAATTTTCGGCTGATACGATCATAATATTCCTTAAAGAGCTCGCCGGGTTTCCTAGGCGTTTTTTTAGAAGCCTCCAACACCTTCTGCCCAAACTCTTTAAGCATAGGATAGTCGTCGTATCTCGTCGGTGGAACTTCTCGGAAGTCTCTCGGTCTCTTCTGGCATAAAATCTTTGCAAGATCCGTTCTTCTCCACTTTTCGAAGTATCGCTTCATTCTAGTCTTGCTATACTCTACATGCTCTGAAAAATCCTTTTCATAAAAGCTGCAGTACTTCTTCCAGAGGTCGATGCCCTTCATTTGTCATCACTCAAAAATCTAAAAAAGAATTATAATTTTTGATATTATATTTTTGCTCTAATAGTATCGATATTATTTTTACGCCCTAGATTTAAGAGATTTTCTACGCCTTCTAAAAGATCTATATTGATTAATGAGACTAATTTTTCCTTCATAATCTGGATATATAACAAGTTGAGAGGAAGTGATGAGGGAGCCCTTAAAGTGTACGAATATCAGTATCTGATCAGCTGGCTTCTCTCATTTACAATATCCCTTTATCTCCTTCTCAAACGCCCAAAAACCCTCTCCCTAAAATTTTTGATCCTTTTCGGGTTTGTAACTTCTTTATGGGAAACCGCATCGTTCATGTACAGAGGAGCAGCAACGGCGAGTGACGCGGCTTATTATTTTAGGATTATGATACTAACAAGTCACATCGTCCCCCCACTTTACTTACTGACTATTATAAATATTCGTGAAAGGAGAAACCCAAAGATTATGTTATTGATTTGTATTCCAGTAATAATGCAGGCATTCTTAATATATAGAGAAGATTACATTTCCAGCTTTAGGTTTGCCTTAACAGAATATGGATGGACTTATAGAATATCTGAACTTCATCCCTCACTAGTCGTATCCAGCGTAATCTTCTTAGGATACCTTGTAGGGATAACATTAGCTTTTGTGATCCTGATAAGAAAGGCGGAATTTTCATTCCTAAAGAAGAAGTATCAGATGCTTCTTTTTAGTTTTCTTCTTTTTCAAGTCTTCGGCATAGTGCTTTCAAATGCTCTAATAGGCTTTGGACTATTGAACTCGGCTTTCCTTTTAGGGGGATTATTCAAGTTTTTAACGTT
>JAGGUU010000073.1 GCA_021158305.1 Candidatus Bathyarchaeota archaeon | reverse complement strand
CGTAAAGGAAGGCTGCTAATAAGGGGTAAAAATGCGAGATCTATATATGATGAGATTCTGAGAAGAAGACTAATATCATCCATTCCTCACGCACTATATCTAGGCGTAGAGCTCGGAAAAGCTGAGGTTGCGCTTAGAACGGGTAAGAGTTATGTCCAAGAGGAGCCGCTCTTTAAAAAAGTTAAGCCGATTAGATTGAGTGAAGAAGATGCAGGTTGAAGTTAGGTCTTCTGCGAGGCTTCACCTAGGCTTCTACACGATTTCTTCAGATGAAATCGCCTATGGAAGTATAGGAGTCGCCATAAACAAGCCTAAAGTGATAATACATGCGGAGGAAGCAGACGAGATTAACATTAAAAATCTAACCGGCATAGATGTCGAGGAAGATGTCAAAGATGTTATAAAACGGATGAATGTGCAAGGAGCCAACATCACTGTTCTGGAAGCTATACCGAGGCATGTCGGGCTTGGCTCAACAACTCAGCTTAAACTCGCAACCGCCTACGCACTATCTAAGATATATGGTTTAAGATGCAATATTCGAAGATTGGCTTTCATGCTGGGGAGAGGAACGGTCTCAGGAATAGGCATCGCAGTCTTTGAGCATGGAGGATTCATAATCGATAGCGGTCGACTTGTAAGAAACGGAATGATTCATGAACCGAGAAGCCCAGATGATATTCCAGCAGCTATATTTAGAACGTCGTTGCCCCAAAATTGGCGTTTTATAGTCGCTGTTCCTAAGGGGATGCATGGTCTTGACGAGAAAGAGGAGAAAAAGCCGCTTGAAGCTCCGGAATTTAATGAAAAACTTGAACGTGAGCTTCACGATGCCATGCTGATAGATATGCTTCCCGCCTTAGCTCGTAGAGACGCTAAAAGATTTGGAGAAGCCTTAACTAAGATTCAACGTTTAGTTGGGAGATACTTTTCTAAGTTTCAAGGTGGAGAATTCTGTTGCTGGGAAACCGAGAAGATTGTTGAATACATGCTTGAGAATGGAGCTTATGGTGCTGGCCAGAGTAGCTGGGGACCCACGGCCTACGGCTTAACCGAAGGAAAGAAAAGAGCTGAGGAGCTACTGAACCGCATGCTTAGATTCGTTGAAAAATCTGGGATAGATGCGGAAATCTTTGAGGCTCAGCCTAGAAATAGAGGCTTCTATTGCAGAGCTATAAGATTCTAACGTTTATTCGCCTTGATACTCCACGACAACGTAATTCCGGCTTCCCTCATAGAGCTTGACCTTAACCCTCATCTTTAAGATCTCATGTAATCTTTTAGCTATGTCGAGAGCTATATATTCCGTGGTGGCCTCTGGATACTCGATGACCTTAACTTGGTTATTGAAGGGGCCTGAAAGAACAATATTTCTGCTGTCTTTCTTCGGGAGAATAACTCTATGGTCGTAATCTGCGATTACTCTCTTAACGGCTTCCTTTAATAATGAGAAATCAATGACCATGCCTGTTTGAGGATTAACCTCACCTTCAACCTCAACGTCCAACCGGAATGTATGACCATGAAGATTTAAACATTTACTTTTAGATCCTCCGGTATAGTGAGCGGAGTCAAATGTAAATCCTTCAACACCTATCTTCATCATATCCGCGTCCAATCTGGCTTATGACAGAACGCCTTAAAAGGATTAGGTAAATTCATAGGTGACGCTTCGTTAGATCATACAGTTTGAAGCTTGAATTGGCGGAAATAAAAATTCGGGGTTGGTGATGAAAGCCTTAGGAATAGATCCTGGAACGAGGAGCTTCGATCTTACAGTTGTAGACGGAGAGGAAGTCGTGTGGGAGGATAGCATAGATACTACTGCCATAGCTGAGAATCCCCAGTCTTTGATTGAGGCGATAGAGGAAGCTAACGAGGTTGACATTATAGTAGGACCCTCTGGTTATGGCGTACCTATAACTTTTAATCGGGACATAATTGACCCTCGCAGATTTGCCTTGGAAGTTCTACTTCTCACACGAGATGAAGATTTAAGGAGTGGAGTGGAGAAAGGCGAGCTTGGCATACGTGTCTACGAGGCAATCGTGAAGGTTGTGGTTGATCTTTGGCGCAGAGGTCTTCCAGTATGCTATATACCCTCCTGCATACTCTTACCCACGATACCAGCATATAGGAAGATCAATAAGCTGGATATGGGAACAGCTGACAAAATGGCAGTTGCAGCGTTAGGCGTCTTTGATCAATCTTCAAGAGAAAGTGTAGACTATGCGGAAGTGAACTTTATACTTGTCGAGATGGGATTCGGATATAATGCAGCCATAGCTATCGATGGAGGAAGAATAGTCGACGCTGTTGGAGGAACGCTATTCCAGACCAGCTTCTTATCGATGGGCGCTGTAGATGGAGAGATAGCCGTTATGGGACGTGAATGGATCAGAAGCGACGTTTTCCATGGAGGCGTAGCTGATATATGCGGCACGCTAAGTCTAGACGAGGCTATAGATGAATATGAACGGTTTGAGGAACCATACTATTCAGCCATGGAATCCATGCTTGAAGGCTTGGAAAAAACCGTTAGAAGCCTAACTTCATCCGTTAAAGAACCGAGGGAGATACTCTTGTCAGGCAGATACGCCAGACATGAAAGATTAAGAAATCTTGTATGTGAAAGACTGGGGGAAATAGCTCCCGTGAGACAGCTTAACAATCTTCTAGGAGCGAAGATCTCTAAGGAAGCAGCTCAAGGATACGCCATAATCGGCGAGGGAATAGCTGGAGGAGTATTTAGCGATCTGATTAAGCATATGCGCATAGATGAAGCCCGTGGCACAGTGCTTAACTGGGTTTTTCATCCTAGATTAAAGAATGCTAAAGAGAGACTTCTTAAAACATACATCGAAACTGTCAGAGAACCCAAGCTCTAAATTTTCAGTAAGACCTTAAGTTTTCCGATTAATTCTTCACTACTCTCTACAATATAGATGCCGCTAACTCTCCTAAGTTCAGCCACATTCTTTAAATCCATTGGGCTCGGAGAAATCCTAACTTTTTCCCAGCACCGAATCGCTCCATACCTACATGATTCCTCGCATGCGCCACATCCCCTACACTTGTTGTAATCAATCCTAACATCTCCGTTCGGGAGAGTATATATAGCCTCATAGGGACAACCATCCAAACAAATTAAACAACGCGTACATTTATGCTCATTTATCAAGCATGGCAGAGCGGCGAGACCTGCGGTACAGTCCGCTGGGAGAATTATCAAGGGAGTTTTAGACTTGAGTGCCTGATTCGCCGCGATCGTTGGTAAAGTATCAGATATTCCATATGCGATCTTCGCAACCGTGTTGGATGAAGCTGGAGCGATAACGACTACGTCATAACGGTGTAGACTGATCCTTCCGCCCAATGGAACGCCATCTCGAGTAATTCCGCTCCATGAAACGTCACGGTATATACCTCCATATCTGTTACTTGAAACGACTTCTCTGAGCCTGTCCAGTACGCCATAAATTCGGGCTACTTCTTCACCTGCTTTTGATAAGGCTACTCCAACATCTACGTCGGGATGCTCTTTCCTAAACTTCAGAAATGCTTCGAACACGTTACGGAGTTTACCGCCAGCGCCTGTAATACACCACAGTATTCTGCTCAAAGATTACACCTCAGCACGTTGCCTAGATCGTCTAGTCGTATTCTTTTAACGTTTTGCGGAGCATTTCCTGATAACGTATATATCTTAAGGTCAGACATGGTTACGATCCAAGAAATAAGGTTGTAGGCGATTTCAAGCTTCTTCAACTTATCACTCCAAGCAACTATATCATGTCTAAGCCAGGGCTTAGAATGTCTACCGACAATTCGCCCGAAATCCATGCCGACTAGGATTATTTTTTCCGCCCCATAACTAGAAGCAATAAAGACTGCTCTATCTCCATCGGTGAATCCACCAAAGTTCTGCAGAGGCTCTACAGGCTCAACTTGCGTGGTTCCGATAATGAGATCAGTTACGGATGTTATTTCTTCAACATATCGAGATAGTTTGTCTATGTTGTCCCCGTGAGCATGCACCACAATAACTGAACCTCTCAAAGCCGAATACATTATGGACTTCATATCCCCATCTAGATCTGTAACTATCACTTGAGGGATCACACTCCTCTCTATAAGAGCTTGAGTCGCCCCGTCGGCAGCTACAAGAGTAGCCTTTCTGTGGAAATCTGGAACCTTCCATAATAGGCTATCTAATGCGTCATCCAAGCTTGGACCAGCTCCAAAGATTAGGACATTTTTTCCATAGAAAAGATCTCGAAGCTTATTTAGTGGAGGCTTCATCTGCTTAGCTTTGAGGATGCGCGCAAGTATTCTGGTCGCTTCTCTATCACGTGCAATATCGTAGCCCATAATCTCGGAGATTTCCAGGTACTTCTCAAGCCATATCTTTAGAGGAATCAAGATGTCGTCTCCACTACTTGAGACAAGTAAAGTTCCAGTAAAATTCTTCGCCTTTTTTCTCCTATCACTTATTATATCTTTGCGTATCTTTTTTATAAATTGGGGATAAACCTACAGTCAGCGTAGTGATACCCTTGAACATGCGCTTGAGAGATCTTGGCTTTTCAAAATTAACATATAGCGAGATAATTCTAACCATTAGCCATGATGATGCCATTAATGTGGCGCCTATGGGTGTTCTCTTAGAGGATGATAAACGGCTATCTTTGAGAGTCTACAAAGGACAGAGAACATGCGAGCTTATTGTCAAGGGAGCGATAGACTGCGTGTTAAACATTACTTGTAGCTCCACGCTCTTTTACGATGCGGTTTTCAAAAAGAGTGAGATTTCTTACAGTCCATCTGAGACTGTTTCATCTCCAAGAGTGAGAGGATGTGATGCGTATGTGGAATGCTCGGTCATAGATGTGGAGGACTGCGGAGAATATGTTAGGGTTCTTCTGAAGCCTCAGCTTATAAGGGTTTCCCGGAAGATAATAAAGGCATATAACCGAGCGGAACCAGCAGTGATAGAAGCCTTAGTATGTTTTACCAAGATTCTTCATCTGATAAAGAATAATGTCGAAATGGCTGAAAGCCTCAAGGAGAGAATAAAAATCTTTAGAGAAATAGTCTATCACAGTACCCGAAACAAGAAGCTACGGATGATGGTGACTGAAATACTTGAGAGGGCAGAGGAAGTGATCAGAGAAAAGAAAGCAATGGATAAGCATTAAGCTGGGGGCTGCTGGTTTGAATCTTAAAGAATTAATCGAGCACATTAAGGTATCGGCTCAGCTTGCCGCTGTATTAGAGGCAAGCGGATGGCCAAAGCCTGGAAACGTTCACAGAACTGTGAATCATCTCGATACTCGCTATGAACATTTTCTAGCGGGCTCTATAGCATTAGGCTCCCCGATTGGGGAAGCTGCCTTGAGAGGGACTATGGTAGCTCGAGGCATATTAGAGATCTCAAAGATAGGTGTTGGGAGAATCGTTAGAAAAGCTGTTCAAGCAGTATCTAGATCTCATAACGGTGGCAACACGCATTTAGGTATCTGCCTCCTCTTCGTTCCATTAGCGGCAGCTGCCGCTAAGACTTACATTGAAAAGGAAAGAATTGAACCGAGAGGTCTGAGGAGAAACATCGGTAAGATTATGCGGT
>JAGGUU010000170.1 GCA_021158305.1 Candidatus Bathyarchaeota archaeon | reverse complement strand
GTATTCTGGAGCTGGGACTTCCAGGCGGAGATCAGCGCTTTCAATTCCCATTCTGGGATTTTTTGAGCTGAAACCCGGCCGATCTAATACATGATCTAATCCTCTCTCTCACTTTCAATTCCCATTCTGGGATTTTTTGAGCTGAAACGAATCTTAATTGCTTTTCAGCTTGCCCTCTCCACTTTTTAATTTGCTTTCAATTCCCATTCTGGGATTTTTTGAGCTGAAACCGATATCGATTTTCCCTTCTTTTCAGCATTCCCGCCTTCTGTCCTTTCCTCTCAGGATGTCTCTTCGATTATCTCTCTATTGTAAAGGTATTTATAAATATAATCGAAAAACCTGACGCGAAAGGCTAAAACATGTAGTGGTGGGTGGCGGGCCCGCTGGGATTTGAACCCAGGATCTCCGGCTCCGGAGGCTTACGCGTCGATTTTCTCGACTCGGCGCCTTATTCCTGGCTGGGCCACGGGCCCCCTTATTATTCTTAGATCATCTCTCAATTATTTCTTCGTTGATCCACCAGGCTTTTATCTTTCCATATCTTAGTCCCGGATAATATTCGATTATCGGCTTTCCAAGCTGTTTTTCAGATCTGGATCTTATCTTCTTTAACCGGCTCAGAATCAACCATCTGTTAACCTTTATAGCTTTAGATATCTCTGAGGTTGTGGCTCCTCTGTAATGCAGGAGATAATCCATGATTTTGTGGTCTATTTCATCAATGCAGAAAACATGAGGATTTACCTCTCTCTCATAGGTTAGAATCTCAAGATCCGCGAGTGATCTTTTGATCTGAGTGATTTCCTCTTGAAGTCTACGTATTTTCTCTTCTAGCTCTAAGATCTTATCTGGACGTGGCGTTTTCTGAAGTTTCTCAATTATTGCCTCTCTAATGAATCTGCTTCTTTCACCTTCAGAAACGCGAAGTGCGAGTTCATCATGCAAGCTTTTAGGCACCTTAACGGTTATAATTACAGTCTCATCTTTACTCATTACTCAACCACTCATTCATCACCTTTTTAATCTTATTAATGAAAGGGTTCAAGAGTTTATCTAGGGATCATTTAGATGGATAGTTAACCTTATACACGCAGACCAAAGCGACGTATCGGGTGCCGGAAGCCGGAGTTATAGATCCATACTCCTGAGAGAAATAAGCTTTTTCAAAGTGTTTTAAGTGAATGTAGCCTATCGTCATAACTTTGCCTTCTGGCATAATCATGTAGGAATAAGGCTCACCCCGCACCACTGTTCCCACGGCATAGTGTATAAGCTTAAACAGGGTGGTGTTCTGCCCTTTTTCATTCGCTACGATCTTATCATCTCTATCATACATGTGATTATTATTGACGTCAACATAATCAAATCCGAGAGTGAGATTCCCAAAGGGTTCATCTCCACCAGGGCCGAAGGCTATCCGAGCCATCCACTGCCACTTAGATTCATCTCCGCCTCCACCAAGATACGGATAAAATCCTCCATAGGGACCTTCTATTACTCGAAATACTGTAAAGACAAGCACATGAGTCACCTTATATCTCTTCAGAATCTTGATTGCTTCTTCCTCATTTGACATGAACATGCGGCCGATCTGCTGTATTTGAGTCGTGTTCCAGGTTCCGTTATCTGCGAGTGATGTTCTATTTGCTATTGCCGTTATCCAGTATCCATAATCCCACCAGCTGGCAATCACCGTTCCATTATCACCTGGCCTTGTTGGAGAGGGAGGGGTGTTGAGTCTAATCCATGTTAAAGCGTTCAGCCAATCCTTGACCGTGTCCAGCGGCCTTACAGGTAACCCCGCGCTACTTATTGTTGTTGGGGTATATGCTTGAAGACAGAACCTCGGACCTCTTCTCTGATCCGGAGAGATCATGAAATCTGTTCCTATCACGTAGGTCAGTAATAGGAGGATGAATACGAGTGATATTACCGCCATGGAAGTCTCTTTCCTAAATATTCGTCTAATCCTATGCTTTCTAGGCGCTGGCGCCTCCGTCTCTCTTAATGAAAGTATGAATGGTCTAAGGAGACGGACAATTGCGAGTGCGGATAGAAGACTCATCGGAGCTGACATTAAAATATTGAGTCTTATCATAGAGCTTGCTGAAAATGCGGAGGTTAGTCCATAAATTATTGTGAAGATGCTTAAGTTCGTCGCCATAAGAGCCGCGAAGTATAACCCTACAGGTAATAGGAATGTGTTTATTCCAAAATTATAATAGAATGTGCCCCATGCGGAGGCTCTATGTTCCGCGACAGACCATAAAATCGGATTTTTAAATCGGATGGATGGATAAATTACGGCTATAAATTTCGCTCCTAGAGGAGCGATTTTGCCGCTCCGCCAGAGGAATAAAAGACCAGCTGCCAGTAAGGCAGTAACAGCCAGAGAATAACCTATTCTTTTACTTCTATCCTTTATGCGTATTATCTCGTTAAAGAGCAGCAGGAAGAATACGAGATAGACGGAGAGGGTGTCATGTGCAAAATTGAATTTTGTGCCGAGATAATCGAGGGGGAATCTAGACCCCAACCGCGGGACACATGAAGCAATTGATATGGTGATGAAAAAGGTGACTGCATACGATATGAGGAGGCGTTGCGAGGCTCTTCTCAATAATAACAGTACAAGTGCAAATAAAGCCGTCATAACTACTACGTACCGTGAGGCTCCCCAAGAAGCGCATAGATAGCCCAAAGTTAATCCCGCGGCCACGGCCCAGCCTGTCTCGGCGGAGAATAAAGTCTTCTTTAAATTCATGCTTTCAGAATCTTTCCCACTTATAGACTTGTTGAAGAAGAATATGAAGAGTAAAAGACTAAGTATTCCAACTGTTTCATCGTCAAAGAAGCCGAGTGATGTCCGTCCTATATGAGATGGATCTAATGCTAGGAAGAAGGCTGAGAGCATCCCTACAGCCTCTCCGCCTAGCTCCCTACCTAAGAAGTATATCACTATGCATGTAATGGAGCCCATTATGACAGGGAATATAACGCAGAAGTTATAAACCGGATCCATCTGAAGGGGATCGAGGGTCGGATATATGGTGAAGTGTAGGCCTAGCGTGTTCATGATAGTGTAAATCGTTGCTGCCAGTAATGGAAGTCCCGGATACGCATGGATGCGTATGATATTTCCCCATGGATACCAGCTTAGATAGTCATGCCACGAGAGCCATCCCATAATCCCATTCTCAACTATGTACTTCGTCTGCCGATACTGATAGTAGGGGTCATACTCATTAAGATAGTAACCCCATCTTATCGGAAGCATCCTTACAGAGAACGCTATTACAAAGATTAGAGAGAGAATTGTAAATCTGAGTATGGATGAATAAGAGAACGTAGGACGGATTGAGGCAGCTTTTTTCAAGATATTATAAACCTGAGTCTTCATGTCCACTATCTTCCTTAATTCAATATTTTCATGGTAAAGAGACCGATCAATATTTAGTTTATGGTGCC
>JAGGUU010000045.1 GCA_021158305.1 Candidatus Bathyarchaeota archaeon | reverse complement strand
TTCGTTAATGCTTCGGCGATTCTACTAGATAAGCCAGCTTCTATGAGAGGTTTAGCTCCCTCCATTGTTGCTTTTTCTAGCCCTTCATATGCTGTTCCAAAGTTTTCCTCGAGAGGAATCCATACTTTTTCATATATCTCATCGAGTGGAATGTTTAATTTCTGAGATAAGCTCCTCATAATGCTCTCTGCTTTTTTGCTCTGTTTCCAGAGAAGCATCTTCTCTCTTCTTTCTCGCTTAGTGACTCTTCTTAAAGAAAGATCTATGTGTCCCTTTTCCGTGTCTACCCGCAATACTTTGAGAACTACTTTCTCCCCTTCACGGACAAAGTCACGTATATTCTTCACCCAGCTTGAGGAGATCTCGGATATATGTAGAAAGCCTTCTTTTCCATACTCGTCAAGCATCACGTAAACTCCATAATCCCTTATCTCATTTACTGTAGCCACAACTAATTCTCCTATTTCAGGCCATTCATCTCTCCTAATAAAGGACATGGCGCATTCTACTCCAAAACTCTAACTATCTCACCTTTTATCCTTGCTTTACCGCCTCTCGGCTCAGCGAGAATCGCCCCGCAGATGTTGCAATGAACAATGGATGCGGCATGACTAAATATTATCTGTTCGTTTCCACAGTCTGGGCATCTAACCTGAAGGAATCTGCTTTTGGGCTTAGGGATTATCTTCTCCCATATGCTCATATCCCGTCCCTTCCTACTCGATTGTGAGTCTCCGCAGTCTCACTCCTTTTCTATGAGATATATATCCACATTTTTTACATCTAAGCTTCAAGGTTTGTTTCTTTGTTGTCTTTGCTTTTCTCCTGAGCATGGGATATTTTTGTCCGCCGTATCCTTTCTTTTCGCGTTCATGATGTCGTTCTCCCTTAGCTAAGGCTCTTCGTTTGCCTTCCTTGTAAAGAGAGACTGTATGCTCCGTATGCATATTACACCTGGGACAGTATGCTCGTATAGTTCTTGGAACATTCATTATGATCACTCTCTTCTTTAGTTCAAGCATAGAACCTTCTTTGGATGATATTTAAATCTTATGAGAACGTGAATCTCTTTGAAAGTAGATTATTCCGCCGCGTCCCTCCTCTTCTTTAATTTCGTAACTTATTCTTTCTTCTTCCATTCCTTCTTTAGCGCTTGGGGTTATTTTGTTTCCAATATATGCTGCTATTATGGCGGATATTGGATTAAATAGGTAAGAGACTACGTCGAGGATGGATAATTCATATCCTTCATATGCCTCAGAGAGCGGTATGTTCTTAACATAGAGGGTTCCAAGCATTATTCCTCCTAGAATGGCGTCTGCGAAAAGATAGACGGTGAAGGCTAAAAATACGGCTTCTTCTAATCTTTTTGTTCTGAAGAGAAAAATCACAAGTATGGAAGATAGAAAGGACGGAACGAAGTATAGTTCAGCCCTAGAAGGAATCAGAGATGCTATCATAACTGAGATGAACGCGCCGAGAATACCAGCTTGAAGAATTTTCTCTAGGGAAATTAATGAAGCCTTTATAGGCATAGCTTTTTTTCTCACAGGAGCTCCGCAGTTGGGGCAATATTCTGCGTCTTCAGGAAGTGGAAATCCGCATTTCTCACACTTCGTCATATTTTTGTCACCGAGTATTCTGCATAATATTCAATCATGATTAAAAGAGGATCATCTTCGTAAAAACTCTTTCTATACGCTAAAGGCTATGTTAATCATTTTAGATGAAATCATGTTCAAATAAAAGTTTCTCTTATAGAGAAGAAATTCATAAGTCATTTATCAAGCCATTCTTCAAGGTTTCATACAGGTGAAATTTCATTTCAAGACTTGTAAAGAGGCATTTCATTAGAGGTAGTATTAGTGATTGATTTCAAAGGCAATGTGAAAGAAAAAAGAACTGGAGGCAAGCAGAAGCGACAAGCCTCCTCAAAGAGTAAGTTTGCAAGGTATAGGATTATCGAGAGTTATTGGATACGTAATCCGCTGGCAAAAATCGATATAATCTCTCTCCAAGGGAAGATCAAATACTTAGTTAGTGAAGCAAGTCTTAGCCCTCGGGAAGAAGAAGCTTATAAAAAACTTAAGTCATTAATTACAAAGGAGCTAGATCCTCCGGAAACCCTAAACGTAGATCTTGAGGCATATATTCTTTCAGAAGCGAAGAGGCTTTCTAGGAAGTATCGGCGCAGTCTAGGAAAGTTTGATGAAAAATCTTGGGAGAAAATCTACTATTATGTTACGCGCGACTTAGCTGGGTATGGAAAAATAGATGTTCTAATGA
The DNA here is from genome assembly GCA_021158305.1 of Candidatus Bathyarchaeota archaeon. Lineage (GTDB taxonomy): Archaea > Thermoproteota > Bathyarchaeia > Bathyarchaeales > DTEX01 > B63. The sequence continues at coordinate 5,970 of JAGGUU010000045.1, read as the reverse complement.
GAGATCCTAATATAGAGGATATTTCATGTAATGGAGTTAACAAGCCGGTTTATGTTTGGCATAGAAAGTATGAAAGCTTGCCAACAAACATAATTTTTGACGACGAAACAGAATACGATGATTTCATTATAAAGCTAGCTCATATGAGTGGAAAGCATATTTCAAGCGCCAATCCGATGCTCGATGCTATGTTACCAGGCAGACATAGGCTCGCCGCAACTTTTAGAAGGGAAATATCAACGTTCGGAAGTAGTTTCTGCATTCGAAAGTTCAGGGAAGACCCCTTCTCCATTATTGATCTCATAAAGATGGGAACAATAGACGAGACGCTCGCGGCTTACTTCTGGATTTTACTAGAAAACAAGATGAGCATGATGATCATTGGAGGGACAGGCGCCGGCAAGACAAGCATGCTTAACGCTCTCCTAAGCCTGATAAAGCCAAATGACAAGATAGTTACTGTCGAAGAGATAGCCGAGCTGAACACTCTTCATGAAAATTGGGTTCAATTAACAAGCAGACAGGGTTTTAGATTCGGTGCGGCTGACGAGTCTTCAATAAGCCTTTTCGATCTTGTTAAACTAAGTCTTCGTTATAGACCAGACTACATAATTGTTGGGGAAGTTAGAGGCGAAGAAGCTTATGCCTTATTTCAAGCAGTTGCAACGGGGCATGGCGGCATATGCACGATGCACGCCGATAGCTTAGATCATGCGGTTAAACGCTTAACTTCAGAGCCTATGAATGTTGCGGAAACTTACATTCCGTTAATGAATGTTGGTATTTATGTTTCTCGCGTTGAGCTTCCTAGAAGGAAGATGGGTCTTACGTTCGGGAGGAGGGCTAGAAACGTCTGGGAGATAATCGATTATGAAAAGTATCGAATGGTTTCTCAGTGGTTTCCAAGAGAGGATAAGTTTCATACAAGCTTGGAGGAAAGTCGTCTTCTAGAGGAGATATCTATCAAGAAGGGATTAACGAAGAAGGAAATCTTGGCTGAAATAGAGCGGCGGAGGAAGTTTTTGAGACGTCTGGTCAGATCTGGTAGAAGAAGCCAAAAAGAAGTTACTGAGGCGATTGTAGAATACTACGATCGCTACGGTTGTGGGAAGTAGGTGGAGATGATAAAGATTGTTTGAGGACATCTGCTACGCGTATTTCGGAAGTCTTGGTAAGGGATTGCTGAGAATCTTCAAATCTGTAGAAAGAGATATGGAAGCTGCGAATATTCGTCTTCATCCCGAAGTCTATCTGAGTATAGTAGGCTTCCTTACCTTTATAACTTCACTTTTTTCCTTCACTTTTTTCCTTCTCTGGTTTCTAGGAATTCTCCCATTTAAGGCGCCTTTTTTCATAATTTTTCTCGTCTCAGTTCTTCCACCGTTCATAACTTTAACTATGGGTGTATTGACTCCCAAATTAATAGTGTCTAACAAGATATCCGGGCTTAAAAATGAGATTCCATACGCGTCCATGTATCTAAGCGTCATGACAAGTGGAGGTCTTTCACCATACGCTGGTTTATTAAGACTGAGAAATACTGATCTCCTTCCGAGATTAAAGGAAGAGATCGACAGAATTGTGAGGATAACCCTTTCCACGGGAATCGATCCAGTCTCAGCCATGGCCAAGGCTGCCAAGGATCTAAATCTTAAAGAGTATTCCCAGCTTCTGCTGGGTTATGCTTCAACTATGAAAACAGGAGGAGACGTTCTTCATTACCTTTACAGCCAGACTGAATCTATGTTTAAGAGGATGGCCTTAAGGATAAAAGTCATGGGAGACCGCATGTCTCTTCTCATGGAAGGATACACGATCATAGCAATTCTCGGAGCATTGGGAATTTACGTGATGTTCATAATCTCCCTAAGCTTCCCCGAGTTTCAAGCTTTACCTCCAGAAGTCTTCTTTCTCTTCTCATTCGTTTTACTGCCCAGCATATCTGTACTCTTTCTCTATCTTGCAGAAACAGTGCAGATTAATTATCCGGTTTCGCAGTGGAAGACCTATCTTGCATTATTAGGATCCATTCCTCTCGGCGTATTCATGACGTTGCAGATGGTGATTCCCTATTTTGTAAATGTTTTTCCTCATATTCCAGCTCTCTCTCGAATACCGACGCTTCTCAGAGATATGCTCGCCTTGAGAGAGGGATGTGAACCTGCTTTAGGATTAGCTATAAGTCTCACTGTGGTTTCTCTTCCAGTAGTCATATTTGACAAATTTTTCTCAGAAGTAGAGAAGGGGGTCTTAGACGGCGTGACAAGTTTTCTTAGGGATCTAGTTGAGAATAGGAAAACTGGTTTAAGTCCGGAGAGAAGCATTCAGTTATTGGCGGAGAGGGATTATGGAAAGTTTTCTAAGTATCTGAGATTAATGAGCGCTGAGCTTAGCTGGGGGATTCCTCTCAGAAAGATATTTGAAGACTTCAAGAATAGGGTTAAAAACTGGGTGTGTTTGATAAACCTATATCTTCTAATAGACACGATAGAGGTTGGAGGCGGGACGGAGAGAAGCCTTGAAATCCTCGCTGAATTCGCTGAGGAGACTAAGAATCTTGAATATGAACGTAGAGCTCGTCTTGCTCCTTTATTTATAGTTCCCTATATGGGAGCGACGATTTTAACGTTGACCACGATGATGCTTCTTCAGCTGTTTACGAACATGAGCTCGGTCAGTGGAGTTCAGATAGCGGTGAAGAATCTTACAGAGATGTTGATAACTCCACTTATCCTCCATTCATTCACGCTTGGAATAGTAAGTGGGAAAATAGTCTCCGGAAGAATATCAGCGGGCTTTAAGCATGCGGTCTTTCTTATAATGCTCTCGATCATCGGCATTTACATAGCCACGCATATTTTGTAATGCATGAAGTATTTCTTTGAACGGTTGCGAAGAAAAAGGTTTAGGAAAGGTAGTTGTAAAGAGAGGAGCGTTGGTCTATGAGACTTCTTCTACTGTTTCTCTAATTACCTCGATTATCTTCTCGACCATGACTTCTGGCGGAATCATTAGATCGTCGCATCTGACATTTCTTAGCAATCCCTTCTTAGTATAGTAATCTATTAAAGGCTCAGTCTGTTTTCTGTAAATATTTAGTCTTTCCCTAATTACTTCCGGCCTGTCATCTTCTCTTCGATACAGCTTCCCTCCACACTTGTCGCATACACCCTCTTTTTTAGGCTTTAATGTCAGCAAGTTGTATATGGCGCCGCATTTACTGCAGATGAGACGGTTAGACAGACGCGTAATTATGATGTCATCTGGAACTTTTAGATTTATAACCAAGTCTATCTTGGCGATTTTCTCTAAGGCCTCCGCTTGATTTATCGTGCGGGGAAAGCCGTCAAGTATGAAGCCTTCTTTACAGTCTGGCTTCTTCAGTCTCTCCTCGAGAAGCTTAATTATAATGTCGTCTGGAACGAGTACTCCTTTATCACTGTATTCTTTTATCTTCTTTCCAAGGTCAGTTTGCTTCTTTATTTCTTCTCGAACCATGTCGCCAGTAGATATATGCGGGATTCCTAGAATTTTGGTCAGTCTAGAGGCGTATGTGCCCTTTCCCGCGCCCGGTGGACCTAGTATTACTATTCTCATTCTCCAATCTCCTACTGGATAGGTTTAAACTTAAGAAGAATAGAATCTTTACATAAGATTTTCGAAATTTCTCAAGCGCCTTATAGAGGGCCTATACTGTCCTCTTTTTCTTCAGATATTTGTCAAGGATCAGAAAGACACAGTAGGGTCCACACATGTTACAGGACTTTACCTTAGCACTGAATTGTTGATAATCTTTTTTAACCTTCTCCGGGTCGAAGCTCATCTTGAACACGGATTCCCAGTCCAGATCCGCTCGAGCAATGCTTAACCTTCTATCCGCCTCTAAAGCTTTCTCTCCTAGCTTTATTATGTCGCCTGCATGAGCGGCTATCTTTGAGGCTACCAGCCCCTCTTTAACCTGCTCTGGGTTTGGAAGGCTTAGATGCTCAGCTGGAGTTAGGTAGCAGAGAAGGTCGGCGCCCTCAGCGGCAGCTATAGCGGCGCCTATCGCTGCTGCTATATGATCGTATCCTACGGCGAGATCCGTTACTAGTGGTCCGAGCACATAGTATGGGGCTCCCTTAGTTAGAGATTTCATGAGCCTAATATCCGTTGGTATCTTGTCCATCGGCATGTGTCCAGGCCCTTCAATCATGACTTGAACTCCTTTCTCCCTTGCGGTCTCGAGGAGATTCGCTGAGTTTATCAACTCGGATATCTGAAGGTCGTCATGTGCGTCAACTATCGCTCCTGGTCTTAAAGCATCTCCTAGGCTAATAGTGGCGTCATGCTCCGCAAACATCTCAAGTAGATAATCCCAGTTTTTATAGTAAGGATTCTCTTTTTCATTCTCGAGCATCCACGCCGCAAGCATCGCTCCTCCTCGACTTACAGTCGGTGCTACGCGGTTACTCTTGACCATCCTCCGTGCAAGCTGCCACGTGATTCCAGCATGAATCGTCATGAAGTCTACACCGTTTTTGAGCTGTCTTTCGATTACATCGAAGAATAAATCCTCAGATGGAAGTCCGCCGTGCTTCTGCGCCCCTTCTATCCACGCCTGATATGTCGGAACTGTTCCCAGTGGAAGGGGTTCTGAGGCTTTCATCAGCTCAGAGCGGATTTTGTCTAGATCTCCTCCGGTACTCAGATCCATTAATGTGTCTGCGCCGTATTTGACGGCGATACGTGCCTTTTCTTTTTCCATCTCCAAATCGCATACCGTCGCGCTTGTTCCTATGTTCACATTAACCTTCGTTGATAAGCCTTCTCCAATTCCGAAAATTCTTACATTGTCAACTCTGCGAAGGTTTCTAACAACTATTATCCTGCCATCGGCGAGTCTAGTTCTCAGCTTCTCTGGACTTATGTCTTCTTGCTTGGATATTATCTTAAGTTCTTCTGGAACTGATCCGGATCGTGCTTCAAGCATGATTGTCTTAGTCACTTATGATGCACCCACTGAAGCGAATAATTAAAAGCGCGATTATTTAAGGGTATTCTCTCAACTCTTGACTAAGAGAACAGCTCCGCTCGGTTTAAATTTCCCCTTTATTGCGTATCCAGTGAGTGCAGATAGCTTTTCAGCAAACTCTTCTATGTCGCTCATATACGGCATGGCGCTTCTAGGAAGTCTCCTCTGACTCTCCCCAACCCACTCGTATGCTTTAACCTCTACGAAGTCTGGCTGAGCTCTCTCAACTATCTCTGCGTATCCTTCATGGTCTTTCATGTTGTACCCGCTTATCATTGTTAGCCTCAAAACTCTTCGTGTGTCTAGACTTGGAAGCAGATCAATCGTTTTATTTAATCTCTCCCAAGCATCCTTGATAAGAGGCCTAGCAAGCCGAATGTAATCCTTCTTATTTGTTGCAAGAATGCTGACGTATAGCTGAAATGGAAGATTCTCCATACGTTCGAGAGCTTCAGGCATAGTTCCATTCGTCACGAGAAAGGTGATCATCCCCCTCTTTTTAGCTTCATCAACCATCTCAGAAATCATTGGATAAAGGGTCGGCTCCCCCGTTAGGCTCATGGTCATCATCGACGGGATTAATGCCTCCTCAAACTTTTTCTTGTCAACTCTCGGATTCCCCTTCCAGCCCGAAAGAAGAAGTTTTCTCTGCTTTATTGCTTCATCAATTATCTGTGCAGGTTCATCTAGATCCTTAATCTCTAATGGGAACTCCTTCCACACGAGACCGGGTCTATCTCCGGAGTGAATTCTCCAACAGTGAAGGCAGTGGAGATTACATCCCAAGTACGGCGTCATCATCATACATCTATGACTCTTAACTGGGGGATACCAGAGCTCCTTGTAGCAAACCCGATTATTCCGTAGACTCTCCTTAGTCCACTGACAGATCTTAACAGCGCTGTGACGATGATTTCCCACTATCCGGTAGCCTTGACGATAAAGGATCTCCTGAA
>JAGGUU010000132.1 GCA_021158305.1 Candidatus Bathyarchaeota archaeon | reverse complement strand
GCAGGCCTTGGAGTAATCGCTTCTCTTATGGGCGTCGCAGTCGTCAGGGTTGGAAAAAGAGGAAACCCAGGTAAAGCCCTAAATTTCGGCACATACTTCACCTGTATAGCCTTCGCCGTGCTTACGCTCATAATCACATACATGCTTAATATCAACATAGGAATATGGGTGGCGACGAATATCGGCTTGCTTTCAGGAGTAATCATAGGCATAACGACGGATTACTTTACATCGATAAACAGGCCTCCGGCGATGAAAACGGCTGAGGCGTCCCAGACGGGAGCGGCGATAAATGTGATCACCGGATTCTCATACGGTCTAATCAGTCTATTCCCGCCTCTGCTTGGGATAGGCTTAGCCTCAACCGCAGCATACTTCATCTCCGAATACTTTTATCTACCGGGACTTTATGGAATAAGCATGGCGGCCATCGGAATGCTCTCTATAGTAGGCATGATAGTCTCCGGAGACGCCTATGGGCCGATCTCAGACAATGCTAAGGGAATAGCTGAGCAGGCTGGATTCTCAGAGAAGGTTATAGAGGTAACAGATATGCTAGATGCTGCGGGAAACACTTCTAAGGCTATAACTAAAGGCTTCGCTATTGGAGCAGCCGGGTTAACAGTGATCTCCCTGCTGGCAGCCTTCAAGACGTTGACCAAGACCGCTGGATTCGACCTCATGAATCCTAAAGTATTAACCGGAATGTTTGTTGGAATATCTGTTCCGCCGCTCTTTTCAGCGATGGTTATGCTCGCTGTCAGCAAGAATGCCTTCAAAATGATAGAGGAGGTTAGGAGGCAGTTCCGAGAGATCCCTGGACTTAAGGAAGGAAAGAAGGGAGTAAAGCCAGACTATGCACGGTGCGTCGACATAGCAACCACGGGAGCCCTCAAAGATCTGCTCCCGGCAAGCGTAGTCTCAATAATAATAACCCTCGCCGTTGGATTCATAGGAGGCATAGATGCTCTCGGAGGATACTTGGGCGGAAGCATAATGAGCGGCTTAATATTCGCCCTACTAATGGCTAACGCTGGGGGCCTCTGGGACAATGCGAAGAAATACATAGAGGCTGGAGCCTTCGGCGGTAAAGGCTCCGAAGCCCATAAGGCAGCGGTGATAGGGGATACCGTCGGAGACCCATTCAAGGATACAGCCGGCCCGTCACTAAACACTCTGATAACAGTCATGTCTCTTGTTGCATCGCTCTTCGCCGGCTTAATAGCCAAGTATAACCTCATGCTCCTCCTTGGACTCTAAACTTCCTTCCACACCACTATTTATATACAGCCCTTACGCTAAAGGCATATTCTGTGGGAAATTAGATGTCAGACTCAGCCCTAAATGTAGAGTTGAAGGTTAAAGAGTTTCTGAAGAGGATGACTCTCGAAGAGAAGATTGCCCAGCTAGGCTCCGTTCAGGGAAGAAACCTAATAGAGAATGGGAAATTCTCACGTAGAAAGGCTGAGCTGCTTCTAAAGCATGGAATAGGACAGATAACCCGAGTGTCCGGGGGAACTCGAGAAGTTAAGGATCCGAAGCAGATGGCCTCAATAGCGAATGAAATCCAACGATTCCTAATCGAGGAGACAAGGCTGGGCATACCAGCCATAATACATGAGGAATGCTTAAGCGGCTTAATGGCTTATGGAGCAACAGTCTTCCCGCAGGCAATTGGATTGGCAAGCACATGGAACCCCCGCCTCGTTGAGAATGTATCCTCCACCATTCGAAGACAGATGATGGCGGTAGGTGCACGTCAGGGATTATCACCTCTGCTCGATGTGTGTAGAGATCCCAGATGGGGCAGAAACGAGGAGACCTTCGGAGAGGATCCATACCTTGTTGCATGTATTGGAGTAGCCTACATTAAGGGACTTCAAGGATCAGATATCAGAGAGGGAGTAATAGCGACGCCTAAACACTTCGCGGCATACGGATTCTCGGAGGGTGGAAGAAACTTAGCTCCCGTGCATGTCCCCCCAAGAGAGCTAAGGGAAGTTTATCTCTTTCCTTTCGAGGCGGCCATAAAGGAGACAAGCGTCCTATCAATCATGAACGCCTATCATGAGATCGACGGAGTTCCATGCGCAGCTTCACGTTGGCTACTGACAGATATGCTGCGGGGAGAATGGGGATTCAAGGGATACGTTGTCTCAGACTACTCCTCCATAAAGATGCTCCGTACATTCCATCATGTGGCATCTGATGATGAAGAAGCCGCCGTTAAAGCTCTTGAAGCAGGAGTAGACATTGAACTTCCCGAAACAGACTGTTATGGAGAACCGCTTCTAAACGCCGTTAAAAAAGAAAAGATTCCCATGAAGGTTATTGACCAGGCGGTCTCCCGCATCTTAAGGGCAAAGATTCTCCTAGGACTATTCGAGAATCCATACGTCGATGTGGAATCCGCATCGAAAGCATTTGACACGGATGAGGATAGGATGCTAGCCCTCAAGGCGGCTAGGGAATCAATAGTTCTTCTAAAAAATGACGGCGTACTCCCGCTGAGAAAGGATATCAGGGCAATAGCTGTAGTTGGGCCGAACGCTGACGACGCTAGGAATCTCCACGGCGATTACAGCTATACTTCACATCTCAGATGTGAGGAGCCAGCTGTGCGTACGGTAACCGTGCTTGAGGGCATAAAAAGGAAGGTCTCCGGAGAAACCTGCATCTACTACGCTAAGGGCTGCGGGATCATGGACAAGTCTAGGGAGGGATTCAGAGACGCGTTAAAAGCCGCCGAGAAGTCGGAAGTAGTAATCGCTGTTCTCGGCGAGAGATCCGGACTCTCAGAAGAGGACGTTTCAGGCGAGGGAAGGGATCGTGCAGACATAAGCCTTCCAGGAGTTCAGGAAGACCTCATCGAGGCTCTTCACGAAGCAGGGAAGCCTATAATTCTGGTCCTAATCAATGGGCGGCCGCTGTCGCTGAGACGCATCGTGGATAAATGCTCCGCCATCATAGAAGCTTGGCTTCCCGGAGAAGAAGGCGGAAACGCTGTGGCCGATGTTCTCTTCGGAGACTACAATCCGGGAGGCAAGCTTCCAACATCGTTCCCAGAGCATGTAGGTCAGCTGCCAATCAATTATGGAAGGAAACCTTCATCAATGGGCAATTACGTCTCACACTCGTCTAAGCCGCTGTTTCCATTTGGACATGGACTCAGCTACACGAGATTCGAGTATAGCTCGCTGAATATATGCCCCGATAAAATAGGAGCTACTGAAACAGTTAGGATATCATTCAATATTGAGAATGTAGGTGAAAGAATCGGCGACGAGGTGGTTCAGCTCTATGTGCAAGATGAAGTTGCATCCGTGACAAGGCCGATGAAGGAGCTGAAAGGATTCAAGAGACTGACTCTAAATCCAGGGGAGAAGAGGAAGTTGACATTCAAGCTCTCAGCCGCACAGCTCGCCTTCTACGATAGGAAGATGAGACTCGTTGTCGAGCCGGGAAAATTCAAAGTGATGATTGGAGGCTCATCCGAGGACATACGACTAACAGGCAAATTTGAAGTCGTCGAAGGATCAGAGGTAATCCCCTCAGCTCGCATCTTCTTCAGCCAAGTAGAGGTCGAGTAGGCGCTAGGGAATCTTCTCCACTTCTATAACGATCTCGCCGTTGATAATCTTGCTAATCAAGAGTTCTCCGTCACTGATAGGCTTCCAGTCCTCCTCTCGGTTCGTTTTCTCAGACGCCACAACCAATCTATCCTCGCCTAGAACGTAAGACATCTCGAGCATCGGCTGATCTCCAAAACATAGCGACTTACTATTCGCTTCGTAGTCTCCATGCCCGCAGTATGCATATAGGCATTCGCCGTCGCTGAGAATCATGTTCAGCCCTACATAAGGCTGTTTCTTATCCGGATGTCTCCGCTGTGCCTCTCTCCAGAGCTCCTCAAGCGTTTCCTTCAATCTTTGCAGGGCTGAGGATAAGTTTCTTCCCTCATGGAGTTCTTTCATAATGAACCAGAAATAGACCTCGCTGTCATTGAACCCCCTTATCTTCTCCTTCCAGCCTCCGAGGACATCTGCAAGCTCATCCGGTATCATTATCGTTCCATTATGAACGAAGATGTATCTTCCATAAGAGAAGGGCTGCGAGTTCTCCTTAGATATGATCTTCTCTCTAGGAAGCCCCCTCGGATTACTTGCCCTCCTAATATGCGCCAGAATCACCTTCGACTTAGCATGTTGCACGGCTGATGAGAAGACCTCATACTCCATGTAGACCGGCTCTTCACTCTTTATCAGCTTTGGAGATCCATTCTCATAAAATCCTATCCCCCATCCATCGCTTTGAAGCCTCTTAGGATCCGCCTTGCTCTGCGCATATAGGGAGCATGGATCCTCAAGAATATACTTAGCGGCGCTCGCCGGCTTAACAGATAGCATGCCGAAGAGTCTACACATAGCTTCTCTCACTCACAAGGCTTCTTAAAAGATTCATCAGCACATGCGATATAAGATTATTGGGCACCAGTTAAGACAGCAGATGTATATTTCCTATCTCTATTCTCTTAAGGTGTTTTTCAGCCGCCTTCTTGCACTCAAGCATCTGCCTCCAGCTCGTGGTCGGAAGGTCATTAAGCCTGTACTGCGGATAAAACGCCAGCAACGTATATGGAATCTCGGGGCTTATACTCGCGATGAACTCGGCTAGTCTACCAACCTCCTCAGCGTCGACATACCCGGGAACTATAAGCGTGCTCGCCGTTAAAACTGGAAGATCCCGCCGCTTCTCGAAGAACCGTTCGCCTATAATGCGGAAGTTTTCAAGAGCCGCCCTGTTAGACACCCCGCATAAAGCCCTATGAATATTCTCGTCCCAAGCCTTAAGATCGAACTTCACTATTCCTCCGCTGCGGAGCGAATACTCCGCCGCCTTAACTGCGAACTCCCGCTTCATGTTGCCGTTCGTTTCCCAGCAGATTCTCAGAATTCTTCCCCTTCGCTCCGCCGCCTCAAGCGAGATTCTACTCGTCCTCAACGCATGCACCATCTGAACTGATGGATCCCCGCCGAAGAAGCATATGCATGAGACGCGATCGTTGACTTTCCCAGCGAGCTCCTCAGCCGTTAAGCTCGGACGTAACCGCATAGTTAAGTCTCTATAGTGCCAGTTCTGACAAAAGAGGCAGTCGAAACTGCATGCGCCATAAAATACGGCTAAGTTGACGAATCCATACTCAGAGTTAGGCTTATACGCATACTTCGGATAGCCCGCCCCGGTGCATCCTGGACAGAACCACTCCGCAACGCAGTTCGTAGGAAGGGGATCGTAGTACCATTCTAGAATCCCCTTCTCGGCGGTTCCTCCGAGGCGAACAAGCTTCCCACCCTCATTAACCACAAGGCCGCAGAATCCCTTCCCACCGTCTCCAATCCTACAATTATTAGCGCATAACCCACATAATATTCCATCTGGATCCTGAGGGGGCTCAGGTGGAAGGCCGAATAATCCGCGGCTCCTAGCATGCTCCTCCATCGCTATTCTAAGAGCCTCCTCAGGATGCCTCCTTAAGCATTCAACGCAGACTCCGAGGTTACTCGATATCGTAGCAGACTCACGTCCACAAATACTACACCTTCCCAATTCTCCTCACTACGGGATATGAAACTTACAGGATTAATTCCATCTCTCTAAATTCTCAATCATGATAAACGAAAAGTCTGATATATGAGTTTGTAAAATGAGTGAAGAATGAAATGGTCAGGCTGAATAAGACGGATAAAAGGATACTTGATCTCCTGAGCAGGAATGGGCCGCTTACGCTATATGAGATTGCTGAAAGGCTAGAGCTGAAGCCGAAGACAGTATTCAGGTCGCTACGTAAACTCTTCGAGAATGAGATGATCTCCAGCGATCCGAAAACACGCAGATACTCCATCGAAGAAGGGAAGAGTGAATAGCTAAACAGAGAAGAAGTAACAAGCAATTCTTAATTCAGTATCCTCTCCCCCTAATAATAGTGGTCATTCGCCTAATTCATTAAGGAGACTTCGGGAGCTCCATCTTTTGCGACGGGATTTTGGTTAGAAGGAAGATCATCTAGAGGAGGGTTCTCTCCAATAAAAATGAAGATCCATGCATGATGGAGTCTATGAAAGAATGGAGGCGGGATGCGAGAAATGATGTATTTCTCAAGCCCAATAATAAAGGCTTCACTAAAGAGATGTGCGGTGACAAGTTTGGAAAAGGATGAACCGAAAACCCCTAAAATTCCATTCTTATTTCTTCAATTTTTAGAGGGAAAAGAAAAAGGTTCATATCCAGTTCTGTCCAGGTCTACGATGAAGGATTATTCTCTTCACGTAGCTCCTCCTAACCCTAACTCTGGGGGGTTTCCTAGTCTTCGGAATAGGCTCTATCTTAGGAGTCTGCGAACGAACCTTACCAGCCTTTGAGAGACTTCCATGAGTAGGCATATTATTCACCCATCCTATTCTTCTCTGAGCCAATATTTATTCTTTGCTTATCAACTTTCAAAACAGCGATGAAGTCGTGGCTCTCAGGGAATAACTCATATTCTCCAAAGCTACTGATTAATCCGCGGAACTCATCGATTGTGAAGTATTTTCTCAAGCCGGTGACGATGGCTTGAGACTTATCCTTAGCAACTCTAATGATCTCCCTTAAAGCTCTACGTGGGGATGGAGTGTTCTGGAGAAGCGTCAATGCGAAAATCTTGTCGAAGACTTCGTTTCTGAAAGGAAGGTTCTCAGCATCCGCCCGTATCAGTGAGACATCTTGTTCAGCTTCAAGGCGGCGTAAACGTTCCCTAGCTCTTCTGAGAGACTTTACGGATAAGTCGACGCCGACTAAGCATCCTGAATCTGCAACTAAGTACTCCATCAGGAGTCCTGTGCCGCAACCTATATCTAGCACTAACCCTCCGGCTTCAGCATTCATAACCTTGAAGATGATCTTAATCTTCGCCTTTTGCTCTCCGCCATAGAGAGAATCATAAATATCCGCTAATCTATCATAATATTCAATAGTGCTCTTCTTTATGCTCCAAGAATTCCCAGGCACCTTTCATCCCAAAAGACTAATTATGCTAGGCATGTTAAAAGATTATTCGGCGAAGACTCTTGTCTAACAAAGAGTTAGTCACTATTCTGGAGACTCCAACGAGAGAGGAAGCCGCTGAAGCCGTTAAGTCAGCGCTATCCCGGCGGAAAACATTGATGATTGTGGGCAACTGCTGGGTTAACTATCAGGGAAGAGCAAGGTCTATTCTGAATCCGGGTGAGAGAATCCTGATCATAAAAGAAGACGGCTCCGTACTCGTGCATAGGCCCAGGGGATACGAACCCGTTAATTGGCAACCACCCGGATGCATATTCCACTCCGGAATTGAAGAAGACGTATTCTTCATCAAGGCGGTCAGGAGAAAACCGAGAGAGATACTGCAGGTCTTCTTCGACAAAATATATTTTCTAGCGGCGATGAGTCTCGCGGATAAGGGGGAATTCTCCCTCCACGCAAGTGAAGAAGAGATGCAGAAGGCAATCATAAATCAGCCTTCCCTAATAGAGGATGACCTGCGGATCATAGCGTATGAGAAGAAAGTTGAGCCTGGATTCGTAGATGTCTATGGGATTGACAGAGATGGAAGACTCGTAGTCATAGAGATTAAGAGAAGAACGGCGGGAAAAGAGGCTGTTCTTCAACTCTCAAAATACGTGAACTCGCTTAAGAGCGAACATGGCCGAAAGGTTAGGGGAATACTTGTAGCTCCTAAAATAGCGAGACAAGCTCATAAAACCCTGATTACTCTGGGACTTGAGTTTAAACGTTTAAACCCGAAAAAATGCGCTGAGGTTCTCGCCAAGAGAAGGCTTCTCAGCCTCGAAGAATATTACTGACTCTGCTTCTCTGCTTCTCCAGCCCCAGCCGGTGAGGAGGCCGCGACAAGCCCGGTTATGTATCCAGCGATCGTGTTCCTGAGCTTCTTAGAAGATATGTTAACCAGCGATACAAGTACCCTCTTATTCTCTTCATAATCAGCCGTAAATCGATCCGGATATCTCCTCAGGAGTTCACGGGCGATTCTTTTAACTCTTTCCGGCCGTACGTTACCCAAGATCTCATCATCCTTAATCAGTGTTTATTGATGACCAGCATCTGGATCTCCACATGCTTTTTTGAATCAATTATGACATAGAGTATATAAGGATTAAGGCGAACATTTATAAATAATTCCGAAACTTCTCCTATTTACTAGAAAAACGTTAAATAAGACTTGTTTAGAGATAGAGCTATAGAAGCGTGATAGTTATGGGCGAATTAGCAATAGCAGCCATGCATAGGCTGATTAAGAAGGCTGGAGCTGAAAGAGTAAGCGAGTCCGCTGCTATAGAAATGGGCAAGGTTCTAGAAGATATAGGGCTGAAGATTGGTAAGGAAGCGATAGAATGGTCAATGCACGCAGGCAGAAAAACAGTGAAGGCCGAGGATGTAAGAAAGGCTGCGGAGAAGATACTGGGACGATAAAAAATAAATGTGAAGCCCCCCAATTTTTTCATTAGTTACGTTAGACTGTAAAGTATAGTCTCTACAACGTGACGCTCCGGTAGTATAGTCCGGCCAAGTATGGCGGCCTCTCGACCAAAAAAGGGAGAAAGCCGCAGACCCGGGTTCAAATCCCGGCCGGAGCACCAAAACCATCCCTAAGAAGCTTCAAATCGCTGCTTCTAAAGGCTCTAGGGGATGCTTGTCACCTGCCTGGCAGAAGAATAATCGACAAGTAATATATTATTCATGAGATTTAATCTTGAAAAGTATTCTGTAATGTATAGGAGAACCATCATTTATGTCTCGTTTCTTCTAATTCTTGTCCTCGCAGAATTAGTTATAGGCATGAATCTTCTTAGAGCTCCAGAAGAAGTCGGAGAGGAAGAGAAGCCCAATGAATCTCAGAAGACATCGGAAGAAAAGGCAGCGGGAACTATAAAATCTAACAAGACCGAGGCTTTAGTGACTCTTGAAAATTATGACTGGAATTTTTTAGGAATGAGTAAATGAAACTGGAAAATCTTCATACGTTATCTGGGTTTATTATGTCGTTACTACTAATTGTACATTTAATTCTTAACTACAAACTTTTCGTCAAGTTTAAACTTCATCTAGGTTTTTTGGATTTGTACCCCTTCTCATTTCGGAAATCTTTGTTATTAACGGATTCACTACTTCACTGTAGAACTGAGTGATTTTATGCCTGGAATAATGTTTATATAGGTAACTATGTTATCTATTAGCGACTTTAAATGGGAATCATAAG
>JAGGUU010000079.1 GCA_021158305.1 Candidatus Bathyarchaeota archaeon | reverse complement strand
TAACATGCCTGATCAGATACTCTGCAGCATCCTCAAAACCAGTATCGATTATAAGAACGGATTTATCAGCTCGATTTATTAATTCATTAGCATATCCACATGGTGAGGAATTATAGATAGCTAATCCAGCTAGACATTCCATAACCATCAAGAACATCAATATGTAAGGCATAAATGTGCTTTTCAAATTTTTCATCTTCAAATTCCAGATCAAGTCTGTTGCGGCGATTGAGGCAGATATTAAGATAGCTGAGCCTAGAAAGACCAAATAATGATCTCCAATAATTATGGGGAAAACTGACATAGTTAGAACTCCTCCGATAAGCCATGAAAATACGCTTATGTAGCCACTCTTAATCGATTCCTTCTTAATGATCTTAAAGAACATAAACAATATGAAGATGACTGATAGAAAGAAAAGTAAGAGAGGCGTCTTCACGAAAAGTACATAGACTGGAACCCATGGTGGAACGTGAGTATAAACTTTTCCCGCATAAAATGTCGAATGTCCATGTATCATATGGCTTCCATGATATGCAAGAACCCATACGATCCTTTCTAGGGTGTTTCTCCAAAGCCACGGCCAAGATGCAAAAAAGGCAAGCGCGGCTACTGCAAGTAGCAATAGAAGGATCTTCATGACCCTTAACATTCCTCTCTTCGCCCCCCATGAGGCAATATTAGTGATGAAGAGGTACAGAATTATCCCTGGTATTGCTGCGACGGCTGTGCCTTTTGAGCCAACGGCGAGGCCTAGAAAGAGGCCGGCCAGAATATAATATTTTCTATCAGTCTCAGCATAGCATAGAAAGATAAAGGTTAAGGTGATGAAGAATGAGACAAATATGTCTAGAATAGCAAGCGTCGAGTAATAAACAAGCCATGGAGAAACCGCCGTGAGAATTGACGCCAAAAAAGCTGCTTTCTCTCCATAACATCTTCTTCCAAAGAGATAGATGGCGACGCAAGTCAAGGTTCCCGCAGCTACAGGCGCCAAGCGGGCTGCGAAGTAGAGGTTATGAGTATTCTCGCCGCCCAATAGGTGGATGAAGATGCTGGAGGCGAACCCTATAAGAAGTTTAGCAATGGGTGGATGTTCAGCATTAATCCTCCAAATATCAGTTTCAAAATTAAACCTAAGAAAGCTTTGAAAATAATTCCGCCCGGCATAAACATATAATGGTTCATCCGTCATTATGCTGGTTCTATCAATGAAAAATATGCGGGGTATAAACGCGATGAAAAAAACGATCAGCACTTTAAGGATAGTTTTAAATTCCCTATGGCTTCTTACTCGCTGAAACTGCTGAGAACACATTTTTACTACCCTAATCTCTAATATTTTAAGTGGCTGTGATTTGAAACTTCAACAATTATGTTTTAAATTTTTATTTTAAATTTGCGATTTTCCATATCCACAGACAGATTAAGCTCAGAAAATAATTGATTAAATATTTCAGCAAAAATCCTCCTTAGCAATCTCTTAAGAGGAACACCTAAATCATCCTTCTGATGAACTCATGCAATAGAGAAATACTCGAAGAGCCTCTCGATGTCTCCATTCAATCACAACGATGATTTATGAGAATTCTCTTTCTCCGCGACAATCATGCAACCATCACTCAGCCCATGAAGAGAGGCGGGGATCCTCTAAAAATTTTAATTCCTATCAAAGATCTTGTCGCCTAAACGCCGACTATATAAATTGAATTGGAAAGATCAAAAAAGCGAAAGTTTTAAAAAATCCTACTCTAATAGCATCTTAGGATGATGGAAAATGATGCGTAGAAATT
This sequence comes from Candidatus Bathyarchaeota archaeon, assembly GCA_021158305.1. Lineage (GTDB taxonomy): Archaea > Thermoproteota > Bathyarchaeia > Bathyarchaeales > DTEX01 > B63. Next base: position 910 of record JAGGUU010000079.1, on the reverse strand, counting down.
TTCCACGAATCCTTAGAATTATGCTGTTATCGATGTTTGTTACCCTCCTCCTCGTAACTATCCTGAGTAATATAATGGCGACTGTAACTGTTTACGCAGCTGAAGCTCCCCCTGAGAACTATGTTAAAGAGGCATTAAAAGCTGTTGATATGGATGAGCTGAAGGGTTATATTCAAGACTTAAGTAATTTTGGTTCAAGGTTCACGGGGTATGATGGATGCTACGCCGCAGCTGACTATATAGAAGAGAAGTTTAGGAGCTTCGGAATAGAGAAAATTGAGCGACACCAGTTTAAAGTTGTGATCCCGAAGGATGAAGGAGCATATGTAGAGCTCCCTTCAGGCGAAAGAGTTACGTTATTCCCGATGTTTCCAAACCGAGTTTGCCCGCCGCAGACTCCTCCAGGAGGCTTGAAGGGGCATCTAATTTATGTCGGGAAGGGTTCTCTTGAAGAGATTGAGAAGGCAGTGAAGGAGACAGGTAAAGATATCAAAGGCAGCATAGTTCTGATGGACTTCAATTCCCAATACCATTGGGTAACCGCTGCGAAGCTGGGAGCCAAAGCGGTAATATTCATTGAGCCTAACGACACAAGTATGATGGAGGCATGGATGAAGTTCATTGAGTACGTTGCTTGGAACTTTCCAAGGCTTTATGTCAGAGGTGAAGACGCTCAGAAGCTGCTATCTATCTCAAAGGAAGCTCCCGTCGTAACGCTTGTCTCAAACATGAAATGGAGAAAGGTTGTAGCTGAAAATATAATTGCTTATCTTCCAGGAACAGAATATCCTGACCGTTACGTGCTTTTAACAGCCAGCTATGATAGCTTCTCATTTATACCTAGCTTGGCTCCGGGAGCACGTGAGGCGATAGGAGTAGCTATGCTTTTGCAGATGGCGAGATACTTCGC
>JAGGUU010000121.1 GCA_021158305.1 Candidatus Bathyarchaeota archaeon | reverse complement strand
GTTAGGTCTAGGCTGATAGAAGATGGAGAGTTACTCGATCCCGCGGTTATAGAGTGGGGCGAGGACTGGATTATTCCAGAGAAGGAGATTGCTAAGCTCGACAGGGACTCTACGGATGTAGATTTCTATTTGATAGCGAATGCTAGTTTGACTCAGCATCCCTCGGTTGAGATAGCTCGGAGATACAGGAAGCCCATTGTTAAGATTGGCCAGATCTCAAGTGTAGATATATCTGCTTATCTAAGATCCCGTGGAATGGAGGGTTATGCACTCATAGATGTTGAGGAATTAAACCGTTTTGTCAGGCTTTTTAAGGTCAGGAAGAGCTTAATGAACACGAGGATCCTCGTAGTTGATGCTGGAAAGCTCCTGCCAGTCGGCGTCGTCAGCAGTATTTGGGATCTCGAGGATGTTAAGATGAGGTTTGGTATAGACTATAAGCGCATATCAGCAAGTGAAGTCTTCGATGAGATGGACAGAGTCATAAGAGATGAGACGGAGCAGAAGAGGGCTGAGGAGATAACTAACAGGCTTGTTAGAAATGCCGATAGGGTTCACATGAAGGAAGAGTATATCCGTCAATCAGTCAATTTTTACCTAGCTGCTAGAAATCTAATGATGAAATACAAGTGCAACGCATTTGTGATCCCATGCTTTGAGCTCTGCGTTAAGAGGATACCCGCTGAGAAGAAGGTAACGTTCTGTCTCGCCCATTCCCTATTGAAAGATGAGGGTTATCCATCGGCATGTGAGGGGGACATTAGCGTTCTCTTAGCAATGATTGTGCTGATGTATCTGTCTAGAAAGTCAGTTTACATGGGAAACTCATACATGGTAGATAAGGAGAGAGACATCATAGCCGTTCACCATGATGTCCCAGGATTGAAGATGAAGGGACTGGATGGTGCGGAACTGCCATATGAGATAAGGAACTTTACGATGGGCGGGTGGGGAGCGACATTACGCTACGATTTCTCGAGAGATAAGGGTGAAGTTGTAACCCTTGCAAGGTTCAATCCGACAGCGACTAAGCTATTCGTCGCTAGGGGAGAGATAGTGGGATGCGGCGGATTCAATGAGGTTGGATGTAGTCTAAGAGCAGAGATAAAAGTGAGAGATGCAAGGGACTTCTTCCATAAGGAGATGGATTTCGGCCATCATCTCGCTATGGTCTATGGAGATTACACGGATGATCTCAAATATCTAGGCGAGCTCGTCGGCTTCAGAGTTGTGGAAGCCTAGAGATCTCTGCAGAACCCCCTTTTTATTGCTAAGACTTAATATTACTATCCGCCGTTGTGGAGTCTAGACAAACAAGACGACTGAACAATAAATGCAACGCATCAGTCAGCGCCCTATAGAAGAAGGATTCGAAGCTCGTTGGCTGACAATATCATACCTTTGGAGATCACTCCGGCTCGAATAAGTGCCATCTTGGAGATGATGAGAACGCAGCATATTCATTCTGATTTTTGAATTATTGCTATATACTGTGCATCTTTGGAATCTATGAATCTCTTGATTTTCCAGCCTGTTCCCTTCAGTATCTGTTTCATCTCATCCTTTGAGACAAGCAAGTAATCAAACCAGTCTGTAACGTATTTTTCGAATCTTATTCTTATCCTAAGCTGACCTGGCATCCTTCCCCTTTTACGGTTAAATTCATGATATTCAAGATGTGCCGGATTGCTAGTCTTGTATGGATCTCGACTCTCAGCGATTAGTAAGGCCTCTGAAGTCGTTATTTCGTAAAGCTTCTTCAGCAGCTTCCTTGCCTTCTTGGGGTCTCCGAAAAGACCGAAGTTGTTTCCTAACATAAGCACTGTGTCAAAAGAGTTAGGGGCAAAACTATCTATATCGTCAATTGACATTACCCTTGCCTTCTTTAATCCTCTTAGCTTACAAACCTTAATTGCAAGCGGAGAGGTGTCTATTCCAGTAACATCGAATCCCTTCCTTTGAAGATACAGTGAATGTCTTCCAGCTCCACAGCCTATATCTAAAACTCTGCCCTTAACAAACTCTATGGCTTTCTTCTCATGCTCAGGCCAATCCTCATACTCAGAAAAATAAAGCTTAGGTCCACTTGAGACATCGAAGTAACCGTCATCCCTTTCCACGATTTCAAAGCCGACCTTCCGTTTAAAGTATGCCCATATCTCCTGCCCGTACGCGTCCTTTTCCGGATCCATGATCTGAAGAAATAACTAGAAAGAATAAATCTTTTTATTTGATCGAATTCACAATATTTACAAGCCTAGAGCATCATTTAGGTTTCAGAACCCGGATGTAGCCAAGGCCACCCTGCTGACGAGGCTTAATCCTTTCAGAAATATATCCCGAAGAGAATTTCTATGTCTATTGTTTCAGTATAAGATCTATCTTGATTAAAGAGGAGAACTTCTAGTCGATCTATAACGGCCTAGATGTAAGAACTGCGTATAAGCGAGAAGTAAGACTGATCTACAACTTGCATCTTGCATAATTAATTAAAAATCTGGAAAGATTTAACTACATGGGAAATCTTAATAAAGATTCCGTGGATGAAAAATGTTTCACTCTGAAGGCGCATTTGGAAGAATTAAGGATTTAGAGCGACAGAGAGACAATCTTCTTGAAGAACTAAAGAATCTGGATGAGAAGCTTAAGAAGGGAGAGATAGACGAGGATACTTATAAGAAAGAGAGGCATAGAATAGAAAGGAATATCGTAGAAGTTATGGATAGACTCGCACAGATGCGTTTCTTAGCAGGAGAAGTCTAAAACCCAAAAAGATTATAGCAAGTGACTAATATATGAAAAACTTCGATGCTCCGGTAGTATAGCCCGGACAAGTATTCCGGCCTTTCGGCTAAAAAGGAAGAGAGCCGGAGACCCGGGTTCAAATCCCGGCCGGAGCACCAATATTATCTTGCTTATGCATGCGCTGATCACAAAGAAAGTTTATCTTATCTTTTCATCTTATTCTTATTCTGGAGGAAATTTTATGAAAGAAAACTGGTTAGAAGCAATAGTTTATTTCAAGAATCCATCTATGTGGGAGAACAAGAGAAGAGTTGCTCTTAGGTTCATCAAACCTACCCTCGAAGAATTATGGTATCAAAAAGAAATCAGGTTCTTCTATTACTTCTTTAAGCCAGAACTTCATCTTCGGCTTTGCTCTGAAAAGGATAATTTTGAGAAGATAAAAGCCGTTGTAAAAAGAAGACTTAAATCTATCCAAGACTATTTGCTTCGTCCCGTTGAGTTCGCCAAGCATCGCGGAGAGTTTGAGATTTCCTTTAAGAATACGGGAAGCGAAGAAGCGTGGTACGTAGTAAGAGATTTCTTAATGGAAAATAGTGGAACGGCATTACATTTCTTGGAAATACTCGATAAAGAGACTATATTCGATCCAACCAACTGGATGTTTAATCGTTTCTTGCATTCATTTTGTAACGAGTTGGGATTCTCCGATCTTGAGGAGGGAAAAATACTCTTTGAATATTCAGTTTTTCGAGCCGTAATGGAAGCTTGTAAAAGGAGAGATGAAAAAGAAGCAAGAAAAATTCTTGACGAACTTGATCAAAAACTTCAATCCTTAACAGCAGAGATTCTTCAACAAATTTAAGATAATGATGAGACGATAAATTAAGTGAAAACGTAGGTGAGATTAGAAAGAACCGTGTCGTTTCTTCTCATATATGTTACTGTATGTCAACCTTTCAATTTCTGGCATTTATCTTCGGTCTTTGAAGGTCTAGGTCTTGGGTGACCAGGACATAAAATGTTATGAATACGCCATTTAGCATATTCTATATCACATCCTTTCATAATCTGCCTCACTAAGTTTTCAATGACTTCCCGTTTTTTCTCTGTTAAATCAGTTCTATCAAAACCCGCTGCTTTACTTTTAGTCTTATACCAGTCGCATTTTCCTTCACAGACATATTTATGGAGCATTCGCCTTGCCTCATTCCAATCTATCCCTTCACTCTTTGATATGCACGCGATTATTCTATCTACCATGCTTCTGTCAGATTTAACCTCGCTCATATGTGTATTCACTACTCCTACACTTTAAAAAATGACGTGTTAAGCTTATTGGTTCCTAGCCCATATATTTGCCTATTGCCGAAAGGCTTTGATATTGGAATGTTTAGTTTAGCGTAGCTAGGTTCCAATGCCTTTTTCTTTGCTTTTCTCGCCGCCTCCATATTCCTCCGATACAAGTATAATATCTTTGGAAGATTCATAGCGATCTGGATAAACATTTTATGAATCCTGGAAACGGTGCTTTGAGAATCCTAACTGTTCAGATTTTATTACCCGCGGAAAACATGCGCTTAATCATATTCGCTATTGGTACTGCCACTAATGCGCCTATGGTCATCTGCCCAATGTTTATTGGAACTTCAGCAATTGCTATAACTTGTATATTGAAGAGCCATCCTAGGAAGAACATCTCATATATGAAGTATCCTAGAACCATAGCGAGTCCTCCAAGAGCTACGGAAAATATGGTCCATCCTAGCTGCGGATCAGCAGTTAAGCCTACAAGGGAAATAAGTAAGGCGGCTAATCCACCTAAAACCAGCCATACTTCTCTAGGTAATGTGAATGTATATGTTGTGAATCCTAGGGTAAGCTCGCTCTCGCCACTATAGTATGTGAAGCCTACGCCTGCAAGAAGACCTCCAATAAGTATTCCTAAGATCACGGTGAAGACTTTCCATTTGATCTTTGACTTAATTTTTGGGTTATGCTCGCTTAGAAAACCTACAACAAAGCCTTCGGATGCCTTTATTAGCAAGGTTGCAGGCGCATAATGCGGGTATCCTAGGATCAAATCCGCAAGCATAGAACCTACACCTCCAGAGAAGGCTCCCACGTATGGGCCAAATAGGAGCGCGGAGAGAAAAACCATGGATTCGCCGATGTTGAAGTATCCTTGAGTTGATGGAACATATATTGAGAAGACTATTGTAGCTACGCATACGAAGGATGTGAAGATCGCCGCCGTAGCAGCTCTGAACGACGACGGAGCTCTACCTTTAGACATCTTAAATTCACAAAAAAATAATAGTATAATTATAACTTTAATAATTTTCTTAAACGTTTATTCTTGAAATAAAAATCTTGTGACGGTTACATCTATGAAAAATGTCAGAGAAGAATCTTAACTTTATCTATGGCCTGCAGAACATCTCTTCCTCTCTCTGTTATCCTAAAGTATTTCTTTCCATCTTCAATATAATACGTAACCAAGCCTTTGTTCAAGAGATCATTTAGATGCTGATAGATAGCTGGTCGAGTCATGATTTTTCCCAGATCCTTCCAAAGCTCATAGCCGTATCGATCCTTACTTGACAGAAGTCTGAGAATCTTCTCCTTTGTGCTTAGCTCAGCTCCTAGCATCGCTGACTTTCTTCTCTTGGAAAGAGCCTGCAGAACATCTGTCGCTTTTAATCCACTTCCAGTTATCAAGCATACAACGGATTCATCGCTGCTGATAAGAGATTCTTCCCTAGCTTTTCTCAATGCAGCTATTGTTCCCGAACTTGCTGGCTCAGCAAATATCCCTTCCAGCCTCGCTATGCTTTGTTCAGCTGCGAAGATCTTTTGATCGGAGACTGCAAGAGCTGAGCCGCCGGAGTCATTAATTGCTTTTAATGCAAGTTCTTTTTGAAGAGGGTTTGCAACTAGGATTCCAATAGCATGTGTAAATGGTTTCTCAATCTGCCTCTCGCTTTTTAGGTATGCGTTCACTATTGGTGAACATCCTTTAGCTTGGACGCCCAGTATTTTGGGAAGAGAATCAATCATATCAAGATCGTAAAGCTCTCTAAATCCCTTCCATATTGAGTACGCTATTCCTCCACTTCCCATAGAAACTATAAACCAGTCTGGAACTCCGAGTTGCTCGGCGACTTCGAAGGCTATAGTCTTTTGGGCCTCTATTACGAGGGGATTAAGCTCTGGGGTTGCTTGATACCATCCTGTTTCCTGAGCTAGAATTTCGGCTCTCTTGATCGCCTCATCGACGGTCTCCCCGTATTCCTCTATAGTGGCATCATAAACAAGCATTTGGGCCAGTTTTCCCATATCCACCATTCTCGGAACTATAACGTGGCAATTAATCTCGTATCTCGCTGAATACGCGGCTAACGCCGCCCCCATATTTCCATTCGTGGCACATACAGCGGCTTTCATCTTAAGATCTAGAATGTTGGAGACGAGTAGGGCAGCGCTTCTATCTCTGAAAGAATTTGTCGGGTTACGGGTCTCATCCTTCAAATATAAAGCTTTTACCCCGAACTCTTCTGAAAGATGGCTTGCCTTGTATAGAGGTGTTCCTCCCTCCTTCATTGATGCGATATTCTTAACCTTTGGAAGTAAAGAACGATACCTCCAAAACGTGAATTCTCCCGTAAACTTAGTGTCCCTAATTTTTTCCGCGTTAATAGCATATTCAAGAATGCCTCCGCATGCTGGACACTTAGCTATGGGAGGACCATTAGCATCTATTCTTCTCCCACAGCTTACACATTGCAAGCTGAACAAGAAGAAACACCCAATAGATAAAGATGGCTAATCATATTTTAAGTATTTGAAGCGGGGAGAGATGTCGCGTCTCCCTCTGATATGTGAAAATCTTTTAAGGATGAGACTCTTCGTTTTCTTCGTACAGGCACACAGAGGCATCTCGAATTGGCGGAAACCATGTTTCATCTTGAATGCATAGATTGTGGAGAAAGATATGATCCAAGAAAAGTTATATATACATGCAGTAGATGCGGCGGCTTACTATCCGTAAAGTATGACTTCTCAAGACTTCCAAGCAGACTTGACAATGAATGGAAGAGGCATCCTCTCTCTGTATGGCGATACAAGGAGCTACTTCCCGTGGAAAGAACTGAACTGAGGGTAACGCTGGGGGAAGGTGGCACATCGCTTAATAGATGCCTTAGGCTTTCCGAGGAAGTAGGCCTCAAAAACCTGTACGTGAAAAACGAAGGAGAGAATCCTACTGGTTCATTCAAAGATAGAGGTATGACTGTCGGCGTTACAAAAGCTGTTGAGTTAGGAATGGAAAAAGTTGCCTGCGCCTCCACGGGAAATACTTCCGCATCTCTAGCCGCTTACGCCGCGAGAGCTGGAATCGAATGCATAGTGCTCATACCTTCCGGAAAAGTTGCATTCGGAAAACTGATACAAGCTATGATTCACGGAGCAAGAGTGATTCAAATAAGGGGAAATTTCGACGAAGCCCTCAAGATCGTGAGGAGTATATGCCTATCATATCCAATATACTTGCTTAATTCCCTAAATCCCTTCCGCCTAGAAGGACAGAAGACAATAGCCTTTGAGATACGTGATCAACTAAACGGAGAAGTTCCGGATAAAATTGTGGTTCCCGTTGGAAACGCTGGAAATATAAGTGCAATATGGAAGGGTTTCACCGAGCTTCATGAATTAGGCTTAATTGATAGTCTCCCGCAGATGATAGGCATACAGGCTGAAGGGGCAGCTCCAATAGCGAATTCTCTGAAAAGAAACCTAGACCATGTTGAGTTTGTTAATAACCCCGAGACGATCGCTACAGCTATAAGAATTGGATCTCCAGTTAACTGGAAGAAAGCAGTCAGGGCAGTAAAGCAATCACATGGCATGGTTGAAAAGGTTTCTGATGCTGAAATACTTGAGGCTCAAAGGCTCCTAGCTCAGAAGGAAGGAATCTTTGTTGAACCGGCAAGCGCCGCCTCAGTGGCTGGTTTAATCAAGATTAAAGAGAGAGGATTAATAGACAAGGATGAAGTGGTTGTTTGCATACTTACTGGACATGGACTAAAAGATCCAAATATAATAATGAAGCAGTTTCCGAAGCCAGTTGAGGTTGAAGCCTCTGAAGAAGCCGTCATGAATGCGCTAATGCCTAAGAAGTCAATCATAGAAGCACCTGCTAGAATGTAAGGTTCATGCAATACCTAAAATATGCCGTGAACCATTACAAGTAAAAAATATATCGGAGAATTCTAAAAGTAAAATTCAAGAAAAAGCCCTGGTAGTATAGTCCGGCCTAGTATAGGCGGCTGTCGCCCGCCCGACCCGGGTTC
>JAGGUU010000037.1 GCA_021158305.1 Candidatus Bathyarchaeota archaeon | reverse complement strand
TAACAAAAGCTGATGAGAGACTATTGATCGGCTACAAGATAACTGGAGGTCTCGGTTGCGGCGGCTTTCCAGAACAAGGAGCCAAAGCCGCAGAAGAAAGCGCTAAGGAGATAGAAGCTCTCATAGATGGTTCAGGTCTAGTCTTCGTAACGGCTGGTCTCGGAGGAGGAACTGGCACAGGTGCCGCGCCAGTAGTTGCGAGGATAGCGAAGGAAGCTGGCGCTCTCACAGTCGGCGTTGTGACAACGCCTTTCCAAGTTGAGCGAGCGAGACTTATCAAGGCAAAGGAAGGCCTAAAAAGGCTTGTGGAAGAATGTGATGCTGTGATTGTGATCGACAATAATCGGCTTAGGAAAGTTGCAGGTAATCTTCCGTTAGCCGAAGCCTTCGCTGTAGCTAACGAACTTATAGCAACATTCATCAAGAACATATCTGAGACTATAGCTATACCGAGTCTTGTTAACTTAGACTTCGCCGATCTTAAAGCTATAATGACTGGAAGCGGAGTATGCGCAATAGGATTTGGAGAGGGTCAAGGAGATACGAAGGTTGAAGACGCTGTTGAAAAGGCCCTTGACACACCGCTTCTCGATATCGGAGATATCAGAAAGGCTGAAGGAGCATTGATACACATCGAAGGTGGAGATGACATGACACTCGAAGACGTTAATAGAGCTGGTGAGATAGTTATTGAGAGAATAGCACCTAACGCTCGTGTCTCATGGGGAGCAAGAATAAACAGTGCGTTGCAGGGAAGCATAAAAGCGACCGTAGTGCTAGCTGGAGTTGACAGCCCGTTCTTGGTTGAAAGCCTAAAGCCATTCGCTTCTCTGAAGAAGGAGCCTGAAGGGAAAGCCGAGGAAGTAGAGGTAATCGAGCAACCGCAGGAAAAGGAAGAGAAGAGAGGGTTCTTCGAGAGGCTCTTCGGCTAAAGTAGACAAAGGATCAGTGTGTTCAATAATGATATGCCATCTTCAGGATTAAGTCATATGGAAATCTAGAGACCTACCAAAGCTTCTGTCTTTTTTATTAAAATTGAGGATGATTCTCTGCCAATCGAGTAGTTTTTTCCATAATAGTTTAAATCTTTGCCAGGATCTTCAGCAAGTTATGCATGCATACTGCAGAGGAGTATTCGCCTAATCCAGAGAACGCTTCTCCTCCAGGTCTAGTTACAAGATCTTCTGATAGCTGCTTTCCAACCCTCCAATGAGTCTCCAGCGATAGGTATCCTTTGTATCCATCCTCTTTTAAAGCTCTGAACTGGCCAAGGAAGTCAACTTCGCCCTCTCCAACAGCGACTATTTCAGGCTCTCCTCCTTTTCCTTTACGGATTCCATCCTTGACATGTACATGAATTATTCTGTTTCTCACGTGTTGATATCCATCTGGATATGGCGTCTCTTTATGAGGATCCCATATGTCGTTTCCTGGATCCCAAACAGCCTTAACGTTTTTTGATCCTAAACGATCAAGGAAGAGAGCTAGGTCTCTTCCATCTCCAACGAATGTTGAAGGTTCATTCTCAATGCCAAGAAGTACTCCTTCAGATTCTATTATCTCTAGTGGCTTCTGGAATTTCTCTATAATTCTATCCAAGTATTCATCAACGCTGTTTTTCCGCCAGAACGTAAAGCCCCTAATTATATCGGTGTCGAGGCTCTTAGCCAAACTGATACATTTCTTCAAGATTTCCAAGTGTTTCTCATATTCTTCTTTGCTGTCAATATTGGCTTTAAAGAATGGAGATGCAATAGCGCTGACCTCTAAATCATACTTTTTAAGAATCTTCTTAATCTCATCCACTTTTTCAAGAAGGTCTTGTGGGCTACGGTTCCATACGGTTCTAATTTCGACGCCGTTAAGGTCGAATATTTTCGCAAATCTAGCCGCGGTTTCTAGGTCTTGAGAAACCTCATCAGTTATTACGGATAGTTTAAACGGTATCAGGATCTTCCCCTCCAAGACATAAGCTGCTACATGGATTTTAGCGGCGTAATCCTTAAAAACTTATAGGTTTTTTGTCTGGAATGTAAGATCGATATCTCTTTCAGTCACTTTTCTTGGATTACTTTTATTGAAAGATCAACTATCCTGTTCAGATCTCTGCTTAGAGTATCGTAGTTTCTGAGATGTGATGATGGGAGAGCTGGTATCAATGAGATCTCTTTTTTCTTCAAATACTTGATTACATCCCGTGCTCTGAGAGTTTTCGGATCTCTGATCTCCCCGAGCATTCTTAGAGCTTTCTGGAAGATCTCAGCATCATAGAAGATGGCTACTCCGGGAGCTACTCCAATGGTCAAGTCGTATCGTAATGTTTCATCTGGACATACGGCGTCGTTAAAGCCCTCAATTATTATGTATTCAAACTTCTCAGAGAGCTTCTCGTAGCAGCTCCGTATAGCCCTGGGAGAGTATCTCTGAGAAACGCTATTCCATTCTTCCAAGCTATTCACGTAGATGATTTCATCAGCACGGCTTTCCAGCCTATGTAAATATTCTTCGTCAATGATTGCGGATTGCGTCCTTGTTGCTTCGGCATTGACGCAGAAAATATTCTCAGCTCTATTCCCGCATATTGTGTATCTTTCAACTATTAGATGCGAAAATACATTCTCATCAAGGAGATAAAGATGGTTTATCATTTTCTCGTCAATGAATTTTTTAGCATTTAACGGGCTCATCAACGCGTCTACAGGATTCAAAACTTCAGGAGGTAAGGAGCATTTGCATGCCCTCCTAAGCTTTATTATATCCTCGCAAAAGAGCTTTCCTTTCTTCTTACATTTAAGGTATGCGTCGTGTTGACGCCAAAAATCATGACCTGAACGTGGCTTGAAAACGCATGTTTTAATCCCCCTGTTTATAAAGCCCCTCGCAAGAGCGGATGAAATAATCGTTTTACCCGAGTCTTCTGGGAATAATCCAAAGATGAATATCGAGGGCACCGGGAGTCACCATAGAATAATGATTAGAAACGACTAATATGGCCATTTTGTCTTCTGCTACCTCGACTAGGGAGGTTTAGCCCGTTCAATGAGAGGTTTAAGTCCTATATGTTCAGCAGCCGTGCATATGTCAACTCCTTTTCTCTTCGCGCAAGAATATACCTCTCTCATTTTCGGCTTAAAGATTCCTCTACAGATATGGTGGTCCCATATGATCTTCGAAGGTCTGGCTTCGCATATGATACGTTGCATATTACCAATCACATTCTTAATTTCTTCCTTTCCTATCATGAATCCATACGTATAAAGTGGCGGTCCATCCGCAACCATGACGTTTGGTTTCGAGTTTATGATCCATTCGGCATACTCTTCTATTATTGGCCCTTGAAGATCTGAGGAGAAAAGAAACTTGTTTCCTGCATGTTCAACTGTTAAGCCTATAACCCACCCAACATTATCGAGAAACTGTCCATGAAAGAGTGGAAAAGTGAACTTTATCCTTGTATTGCCGAACACGAATTCTCTGCCATCCGCGAAAAGTATTTTTGTTCTCCCAACTTCGAAGCTCCTTACCCATTTATTTTGTTTCCAGCTCTCTACGATCTTCTCAAACCACCGTTTTTTCGCCTGGTAGACTTTTAACTTTTTTCCTTTTGATCTTCTCCACAGAGACGCTGTCTTTGGATGTCTTTCGAATGGGTCGCTCGTCATTTTAAATCTTGAAGCTTCCATCAAGTCCTCGAATGGTTCATTTCCTCCGGAGATTCGATAGATCTCCGAAAGAAACTTAAGGGCTCTGGATCTCTGAGATCTGTTTATCCACTGGTTTGGATCTTTCACAAGTAGAGTTTTGCCTCTGAAAAGGCAAGCCATCTCTCCTATTCGGCTGGGATGAACATGATGATCATAGTGATAATGGGTTATAACCACGATGTCTGAGGATGTTCCATAATGGCGTATCCGCTTAAACGCTTCTTCCCGAAGGCGAATCTTCTCTTCCCGCGGCAGAGGAAAACTCGGTTGCAATCCAGCAGCGCCGGGATCAATTAGAATCGATACATCCGGTGTTTCCACAAGTACAGAGCTGCATTTAGCCCCAAGTGAGTCAAAAAATAAGAGCCTAACCTTAATAGAGCCTAATGTGATTATGTCTCGGTCCCTAAACTCTTCGGAAAAACTCTCCGCTTTACTCTTCATCTTCACGGTTCACCGCTTTGATGAGCCATTATTAGGAACGCATAAAAAATCTACTCCTATGGTTGCGAGATTAGTTTTCCTCAGCTTTCCAAAGCCATTTTATTATCTGCTTATCAAGAGGCACGGTCTTTCTTCTTATCCGTCTTCGCTTCAAAGGATATCCACCTATTGTTTTGTACGCGGTCTCAGCTATCTCGTCTGCTTCTCCTCTCATGAATCTCCGCCAAGATGGATCATGACGAAAGCTTGATGGATTTATCCATTCAGGCGTGAATTCTTCAATATCTTCTGACCGGAAACAGATACACACCACATTAAGCTCACGGTGGAGACTGAGCGGACACGTGAAGACACGTGTAGGATCGATTTTGTTTTCCACCTCGATCTTTTCCCTCATTAAAATTTCTCTTAATCTTGGGAGAACTTTGGAATTTACATATTCTACTAATGCGTAAGCTAGGTCAAGTGGATGATGCTTCTTTAAGAGATCCTCTGAGAACGCTTCCTCGTGGATGTGAACGTGACATCCGTTCCCAGACCACTTTAAAAATACGGATTTCTCTACGCCTCTATCATTCAAGAAGGCGATTATCTCCTTCGCAACCTTCAGCGTTTTTCTCCACTTTGATAGTTTCCCGTCGATATCCCATACAGCACTACACCGTCGAATATTTGTTAAGTCATATACTTCTTCAATACTTTCAGATTTCCAGTAAACGTTAGCCGTAGCGTATATTGACCTCAAGACATAACCCTTTAAAGTCATGATTTTGAAGAAATCTTCAGTATTATCAATCCTAAGAGGTTTTCCACGCGAATATCTTCTAAAGATCATGTTACCTTCAGAGTCTACATAATGGGCTGCTGCCCAGCGGTTCCTACAAAAATCAATTATTTCCTTCTGAACGTCAAGGCGAGAATAATGTTCTCTAGCTAGGCTCAAGGTATTTCAGCATCTCTCTTCTGTGATGCCTTACGAATCCTATTCATAACGTGTCTTGGAAGAGCAATATCCTCCTTTCGCATGTCAACCGACCCCCTGATAACTAAGCCTCTGCCGTCAATTATCTCAACCTCGTACATCTTTAAGCTATGAGGGGTTTGCCTCATCTTTTCTATAAGTATATATCTTCTAAGAACCCCTCCCTTAACGGATCTTCTGAAACGGATGATCCCGTCGGCTATATGCTCAACTCCCCATCCAAATGCTTCAGAAGTTGTTATGGCATACTGTGAAGTTACGAGGGTTGTAAATCCCCATTTAGATAGGACCTTCTTAACAAAGTAGGAATGCCTCCTAGACATAGCAGGTTTATCAAGCCAGAAAGCCGATAGAGAATCAATTACGAGCCTCGCTCTGCCATATCCTAAGGCTTTCTTAGCCTGAATCACTTTATCGACCAGCTCCTCCACATCTAAGCTCTGCAGAGACCATTTATCCTTGAGCCCCATCAGTGCGTCGATCAATACAAGGTTATTCTCTCTTATACTCTTGGAAAAATCGAATCCAAACTGGCTTGCCTGCACAATTATTGACTCTCTGCTTTCCTCAGTCGTTACATAAACGCATTTATCTCCTTCCCGTATACCCTCAGCTATAAAGTGTATACAAAGAACCGTCTTGCCTGTTCCCGGCTCTCCCGTAACGGCGACCGTAAAGCCTGCCGGTATCCCTCCAGCGAGCATACTATCTAGTTCCGGTATGCCTATAGAAAGCCTCTCAACGGACAATAGTACCTCCCCAAAGATAATAGGGTGAATAAGAAAGATAAATTCTTAGATCTCTGGAGAAAAACGAAATAATTAATAGGAATGCTAGCCTCGCTGTTATCTTTTACTTTTACTCTTCTACCTTTTCTATCCTTATTCTATCTCCGCTTCTAACTTTCTTAAAGATCTTTGGATCTCCCTCAACTTTTCCGAAGACATTAACAGGATCTGCTGGTCTTATTTCTCCTCTGCGGCTTATAGGCGTAGGCCCGAAGAATATGCAGAATCCCTGACCCGGAGGCCAGTAGCCTATATCGCCTTCCTCAACGGTTTCATGGACATTTTCGCCTTCAAGCCTAACTGGTATCGAAAAGTATATTTCGTCGCCCCATGTATTTGCCCTAGCCTCTATTGGAAGTATATTCCATATGGCCTCAACGGTCTTCGGAGCCTTATCCTCAAGCAGGATAGCTTCGACTTCTCCTATTCTTTCACTTATTATCTTGATTTTTTTAGTCAATCCACTCACCACTCTATGATATAGCCTTCTCACATTAATATTTTTGGAATTTTAAGAAGCTTTTTCGCATTATTTCTGCTTGAATCATATAAATGGAAATCCTTAAAGTTTAATCATTAATTAAATATGCCTCATGAAGAAGGCGACAGTTATAGGTGTTGGAAGCCTAGGTTCATGCATAGCGTATGAATTGGCGGCTAGAGAGATCGTTGATCAGATAGTTCTAATTGATGTGTATCATGAACTCGCCGAGGGAAACGCTGAGGATATAGCTCAAGCCATGGCTTTTCGAAGTAATATCGACGTAACCGCTGGAGGGTATGAAGATGCAGACGGGTCGGACATAGTAGTTGTAACTGCTGGAAAACCTAGAACTCCGGATATGAAGTCTAGAATGGATCTTCTCAAAGCGAATACTCAGATAGTGAAGTCGATAGCCTTAAATGTAAAGGAGATTCGAGGAAAGCCTGTAGTAGTAACCCTAACTAACCCTGTAGACATAATGAATTTCATCATGTGGAAGATCACGAGGTTTGAGAGAAGAAGAGTTATTGGAAGCGCGGGGATGCTTGACTCAGCAAGGTTCAGGAGAGCAATAAGTAAGAGGCTTAATGTTCCAGTATTAGAAGTTGAAGCATACGTCATCGGAGAACATGGAGAGAATCAAGTTCCAGTCTTTAGTAAGGTTAAGGTGAAGGGAGAGAAGAAAGCATTCAGCAAGGAAGAACGGGTCGAGATAACCGAGGAGATCAGACAGTCAGCGTTGAATGTGATCTCTAAGAAAGGCAGAACCGTGTACGCTCCAGCGAGCAACACAGCAAATATAATTCAGATGATTATTAAGGGCGATTCAAGATTAGCTATAGTCTCAACCGTGCTGGACGGAGAATATGGTCTTAAAGGGATCAGCATCGGGGTTCCTGTGGAGCTAGGAAGCAGAGGAGTTGAGAGGATAATCGAATGGGATCTTGACGAAGATGAGAAATCCATATTCTACAAAGGCGCAGAGAATATGAAAAGGATCATCGAAGAAATCTCATTACCTTAGAAAGAATATCACTCATCACAAACCGTTGAAACTGAAACCTTATTACTTGACGGTGAAGACTTCATGGCGAAGCCGATGCCCTATGAGTATTTAACAAGCCTTAAATGTTAAAGATGCAGCTGAAAAAGGACTAGTTGCAATACTGCCAGTAGGATCGATCGAGATTCACGGTCTCCATACGCCAGTTGGCACAGATTCTCTTACTGCGCATGGTTAAGACTATATTAGAAGAATTAAGCATGACGAAAAAAGTGCCTGTAGTTCTCGACGATTTTTATTTGAGGGCATACGGAAAGCCTAAAACAGCATAATGTTACGTTGTTATGGTAGAAGAATAAGCAAAACATCTATAAACTCGATCTTCATTTTTCTTCCTTGAGGATTAAAATGGGCGGTAAAAAGAAGCCTACATTAACACAACTCGCTAAGGCTCAGATGAGAAGAGAGAGGGAAGCAAGGAAAGAAGCAAAGCGTAGAAGGACTGAAAAGGAGAAACGCCTTTCACGGATTGAGTTAAAAGCTGCAAGAATTATTCCCCCGGATCCCAAAGATGAGAAGGTAATAAAGCAGCTGCGAAGCATGAAGGTGATAACACCATATACCGTTGCGTCACGTTTTAATCTTCTTCTAAGCGTTGCAAAGGACTTCCTCGAAGATTTGCATCAGAAGGGAATAATAACCTACGTATCTGGGGGTAGAAACCTAAAGATCTATAAGCCCTCCGAGTAATCTCTTAGTAACTAAGCACAGAGAAACCTCCTATTTCTTAGAAAATACTTATAAATTTACTACTGAAGAGTATGAAAGGGGGGACTTGTAGGTTCTCTGATAATTAGGGGAAATTCTGAATGGGATTGGATAGGTTCATTTATGATAAAGTTATTTTAATAGATGATGCTGGCTGGGGTGATCTTCTTTTAGGCGTCGTCATAGGAGCGCTTAAGCTTCCCGACCATAAATATATGGAGCGTAGAATACCGGTAACTGCTTTTCAACCTCCAAACTTTGAGAAGAAAGCCTATTTGGCTGAGGCCATACGCATAGCTGAAGAGATAGTGAACGTTATGCGACCGGATGAAAAAACGTATTTCAAAGTATGCTCCGGATACATTCTTTCCAGCATACGCAGGTATCTCCAACAGAGAGGCTTCTATGTTGAAAAGACTAGGATAGAAGGGGAGCTCCAAGAGAGGGTTGAAAGGAGTTATTTAGACTGGTGCGCAGAAGTTGGGTTTCCTCTGGAAAGACTCAAGAACGAAAAGAGATTCTATCCAATGCTGGAGTGGGTTGCTGAAAAGATCAGCCTCAGGGAAAAGCTAGTTAAGACCGGGTGGAGGAGCTGGAGAGAAAAATGGGAGGCGAAAGCATATCAAATCCATCTTGAGAAAGTAGCGAAGGTGAAAAAGAAACACTATGGAAACACATCTTAATCTACGCTTTCTCCACCACTACCTTCATTCCCGTCTCAACCTTACGGAAGATTTCTAAGTTCTTTATAATCTTGCCGACGTGATTAATTGGACTGTAAGGTTTAGCGTTTTCATAAAATATGCACAGAGCTCTTCCCATGGGCCAGTAGGCTAAAACTCCCTTCTCCGCCGTCCTCTTAGCCTTCTCCACTCCCAAGTTTAACGGGACTGGAAAATATAGGCCGCCTTTCATTAATGCAACGCGGCCTTCTAAAGGAAGACTCCTAATTAACGCGTCAACTGTTCTTGGAGAAAGAAATCGTACAAGTCTACCCTCTGCTTCGCCCAAGCCGTCAATTATGAATCGCACCTTTATTGAAGATATGCTCTTCATCAAAATTAATCAGCTCCCAGATTCTTATTCTTAAGAATCTTAATAAGAATTTAATCTTCAAACCCTAAAGGCTTAGAACTTCGTATTGTGGTTTTTGGTGCGGGGGATGGGATTTCAGCAAGAATTTACTGGTAAATATTAAACCTATAACGTGAAATTCAATTATGTCAGTATTTTAGTAGAGTTATGGAATATTTTTAAAAGCTTACGTGACAGTTAATTTCTGTTGTGTGGAGTAAGATTGGTTGAGCGAGTTTACTTAGATACAAATGTGTATTGTAGACCTTTTGATGATCAAAGTGATGGAAGAATTAAAGCTGAATCAGAAGCCTTTATCGAGATTGCTGACGCCGCACTGCGAGGTAAAATGGTAATTATAAGTTCTGATCATGTGAAATTTGAGATTGAAAAGATTCTGGATCCTTTAAAGAGAAAGGACGTTAGGAGTTTAGAAAGAACTCTGGCTTCAGTGAATATAGCCAGCAACAAGCGTATAATCGTCTTAGCAAGGAAATTATTAGCTGAATGCGACTTAAATCCCTTAGATG
The DNA here is from genome assembly GCA_021158305.1 of Candidatus Bathyarchaeota archaeon. GTDB lineage: Archaea > Thermoproteota > Bathyarchaeia > Bathyarchaeales > DTEX01 > B63. Next base: position 4,565 of record JAGGUU010000037.1, on the reverse strand, counting down.
CGTTGCATGTTTCTTCCGCTTATCTGGGAGAGGCTGATTGGTTTTTAACATGCGACGACGAGATTTTGCAGAATAGCCGTTGCATAGAGGAACTTGCAGCCGGGAAAGGATATAGGTTAAAAGTTAGAAATCCGATTAATTATCTAGAGGAAATACGAAGGTGAAAAAATGACTGAAACTCGAATAGCCACCGTAGAAATCCCCTTCGAAGCATTAGCTAAAGAACTAGGAACAAAGAGAGCCATACAATTCATAAGCGAAATTAGACGCAAATACGGCGACTCCGTTGTAGAGCTCAGAAAAGCCACAGAAAAACTCACAATAGAACAGATCGAAAAAGAAATCAGACAGCTAAGGAAAGAAGGCAAAATATAAACTCCGCAGCACTACACATAAACACATCTCAAACCAGTAAAATATTTAGATAAATAAATTAGTGCGAGTTAAGTTCACAAACGCTTATAATGCACTTTTTTATTCGCTAGCAATAAAAAAATGCCATGAATTCATCTAATGGTGCGGGGGGTGGGATTTGAACCCACGAAGGCCTACGCCAGAGGATCTTAAGTCCTCCCCCTTGTCTTAGGGGCCTATCTGACCCTTCTATTTAGACCTGGCTCGGGCACCCCCGCTGCTCAAGCCTCTCTAGCTTTCTGAAGATTGGTAAAACATACTTAAGTTTTATCATTTCTTTTAACAAGGCTGAGATGAGCTTCAGACCGTAAGCGTCAGATATGAAAGGGCATAGAGCGTCATGAAAATCGCTCCGGCCTTCCTATCCATCTTCTCTCTTAATGCGAGGATTAGGATCACCACGGAAGATGCGAATATCGTGTATAGGATTGTGGTGCTTGCTAGATTGGCTGCTATGGTTTGGGGAAAGAAGACTTGCCCTATACCTATCGAAAGTGTTGCATCTACAATGCAGCTACCAATTATGTCACCGATTGCGACCTCATACTCTTTCTTGCGGATTGCTACAAGATCGACTGCAAGCTCCGGGAGGGATGTTCCGATAGAGAGCATGAAGAAGCTGAGGATGTACTCCGGTATCCCAAGGGTTGCTGAGAGCGCTATCGCCGACTTAACCATTGCATAAGCTCCAACGGCGACTCCGGCGAAGCTTAGCATCGCTACTGAGATATGATAGAACTTGCCTCGGAGCACATAACGTTTATAGTCTTTGGTCTTAACGCTTCTCCTCGTCACGCCTTTCGTTAACAGCATATACATAGGCCAGCTGCCGACGAGAAGTAACGCGTTAATGCGAGTTATATATCCCTTTTCCGCCATAGAAAAGACTAGCATTAGCGCTAAAACCTCACATATTCCAGCCACAAGGATCTCCCTCTTTTTAACTCTGAAGCCTCTCCCAAAGAAGGGCAAGAGACCGAGGACCAGTGTTATCTGCGTCAGAACCGAGCCGATGGAGTCTCCGGCGTTAATATTTCCATGGCCGAGCGCACATGATACAATTGAGTTAACTATCTCTGGTAAATCCGTTCCCACAGAGACCAGCAAGAGGCCGATCATGAGAGGGGATATGCCGAGTGTGGCGGCGAGACTCAGCGAGTGCTCGACGGCTTTATCGCTGGATAAGACCATGAGGAGAACTCCGCCGATTATTCCAGCGATCCATATTAACACGCCGATAATTTTGCCTCCAGAATTTTATTTAATTTTTTTCATCAATTTAAATAATTTTACTGATTAAAAAACTTTATTAAATGCTTCTATCTCCTAAGAATATGCGGAGAGAAGTGAAACGGAGAAAAGCAGTAGTCATAGTTAAAAATCCAGAAGTAATCCGTTTATTAGCTGATTTCACTAGAACCGAGATTTTACGCTTACTAAGCAGAAAATCAATGACCGAGACTCAGTTATCAAAAGAGTTAGGAATAACAAAAGCAGCAGTCGGGTACCACTTACATCTTCTTATGAAGGCGGGACTCATTGATATAAGCAGAACTGAGGCAGAAAAGCATGGAATCCTACAGAAATATTATACGACTGTGGCGAGTCTCTTCATCGTCGATCCAGAGAAAATACCTGAAGACGCAAAGAGATATTTCCTGCAAGTCCAGATAGAGCATCTAATGGGAATACTAAGCGTCTTCAAACTACGTCATCAACTATTACAAATATCTTCTGAGAAGCTCGAAGAGCTTGCAAAGGTAATGTTGGAGCAGCTCAAGATCGTTGGGCAAAGATATATCGATCAAGAAGCAGAAACTGGAGATTCAGAATCATTGGAAATAAAGATATACGCGGAAGCCTTGGCTAGATTAACTAAGCAGAGGGAATGGCGCAATATCTTTAAGAGGTGAATATGCATCGTATATGGTAAGAGCATCTCTCAGAAGAAGGTCTTCGTATATTATCCTTAAACCCTCTTCCCCATTATATCAGCTGAAAGATTTGGATGATGGATGCTATCGAGTTTAGAGATTCTTTGAAGATCTCTTTCCTCTCGCTTAAGCGACGTCCAGAACATAGAATATTATAACTCATAAGTTCAGTTTCATGCGTTATAGCCGCTTCTAAATATAATCATCGTAAAGAGATGTGAGAGATAGCGTAAATTTTTAGATGTTGTTTGGAGGAAGATGCGCGGCGTTATTCATTTCTCTGCCTCACTAAATGAGAACATTGATCCAACGTGTCCGTCGCCGTAAGCTTCAGAATATTTCTCTTCAAAGAGCCTTCTAAAACCCTCACCGCTACAATGTAAGGGATAGACCTTTCTCAGTCCAGACTCCAGAAGGTTTTCAGCTATGCTTTCCATCTTCTCCGAGCTCGCTCCTGAGAGGTGAAAACCACCTATCACTGCGTATGGTTCATAATTCAGATCCGCTGCAGCCTTTGCAACTATCTTGTCAACTCCAGGATGACTGCATCCAACCAGGATTATCAATCCGAGGTTCTTAACATTCACGGCTAGAGCTTGCTCATATGGCGGTCCATAGAGTTCTCCGATTATGGCTACTCCTTCATCAATCACTTTTGTCGCACTTATCTCTACAACCTTAAAGCCGAGCTTCTTAATCCAAACCTTGCATAAAACATTCATGTGCTTAGGAACATAAACTGTTAAATTCCTATTCAGCTTAGCGATGTATTCAAGACCGAGTACATGATCGCCATGTTCATGTGAGATCACGATAAAATCTAATAGTCTCAGATCTACTCCGAGTTTCTCAGCATTGATCCTTAAGGCTTCAGGATCAGGTCCGGCATCGAAGAGTATCCGCAGGTCTTTAGTCTCAAGGTAAAGACTTATACCCCAAGGAGACATTAGATCCGAATAGGGATTATTATCGACAAGAATGGTCACGTTGGCGTATTCGACATAGCCCATTTTAGAAATCTTATGCGTCGGAGGGGCTTCTTCTTGGCGAGGGAGGAAGAGAAAATATAGAGACAAAGCAGAGATAAGTAGCAGAGCCACTGTGAAAACGATTTTTAGATTCTTCATAGTGTTTGCCCAGAACATAATGCTTCTACATTTAGAAAGAACATTATCTCCTATAAATTACATTTACTATTTTCCTTCCCTCATCCAGAATCTCCATAATCTCTTCTTCATCGAACGATGTTAGTTCCTTTCCTCCGACGAAGAAGCCTGTTCTCTTAAGATTCTGCAGATAATATCTCCTAGCTCCCCGGATGCTTTTGCAGATCTCCAATATATCCTCCTTTGTATGAAGTTCCTTCACGAGAGTTGTTCGAAACTCGTAGTCGATGCTGGATTTCAGAAGTAGATTCACCGACGACTTAACGTTCTCGAAGATCTTTGGAGTTAAGACATTCCCAACTGCTCGGTTATACTTCTCAAATGTGAGGGGGGCCTTTATATCTATCTCAACATAGTCTATAAGCTTGTCATCTATTAGTTGCCGGAGCATTCCAAAATTGCTTCCATTAGTCTCTAATGCTATGAGGAAGCCCATAGACTTCAGTTTTCTAATAAAAACTGGCAAGTCGTTATGTATTGTTGGCTCGCCTCCAGTTATAACAACGGCGTCTATCAGGTTCCTTCTCTTCTCAAGATATGAGAAGACGTAATTAACGGGTACCTCTCCTGACTTTTCTATAACCTCGGGGAGAACTAGATGAGGAACGTAGCAAAATGGGCATCTAAAGTTACATCCGATAGTGAAGACTATCGCCGATAACTTACCTGGATAATCAAGGAGGCTTAGCTTCTGAAAACCGCCTATTCTCATTCTTCCAGCGCTCTTTTTACACTATGGAGAAACAATCGCCTTATCAAACTTAGCCCTCTGCTTAAACTCTTCCTGCTTTCCCTCATTCCACTGATCTACAGGTCTCAAGTATCCTACAGCCCTAGAGTACACCTCACATAGGGTCTTTCTTCCCTCGGCTTCACATCTTGGGCAGATGTGGTGTTCTCCGGGGATGTATCCGTGGATTGGGCATATACTGAAGGTAGGCGTAAGCGTGAAGTATGGAAGCCGAAAGTTCTCGCAGACTTTCCTCACAAGGGCTATTACTGAGTCTACAGGGGGATTGCTCTCGCCAAGCCATATGTGAAATACTGTTCC
>JAGGUU010000185.1 GCA_021158305.1 Candidatus Bathyarchaeota archaeon | reverse complement strand
TGTAAAGGCGTGATGAGCGTGAACTATTTCAAACCCTTCTCTCCTAATGACTTCTCTGACATCCGCTGGTTTCGGCGGAACAATTATGATCGGCAGGGGAAAAATAGGCTCTATGTAGATGATCCTATCATGTGATATACGTAGAGAGCCGTCTGGGAGGTCAGTCTTCAGCTGCTTAGCTAAAATGGCAACTTCATGACCTCGCCTCTCAAGCTCAGAGGCTAAACCTGCAACTTGAGATTGAACTCCTCCAATGCTTGGGTAAAAATAATCCGTGCATAGCGCCACCCTCAAACACTTTCACCCCAGATTTAAGAGCAGGCTTATCATAGGCGAGGAAATCAGAAGATACATTATACAAGTATAAAGATCCGTCAGCCTTAGAAGATGCTTGAATCTCAAACTGAGAAGTTTCGATGCGGAGAGAATCGCCGAGATTAGGATCAAGGATGCAGATAGATTGCCAGATGGATAGGATATTGCTGTTAAGAGTATGTAATGGATGATTATGAGGCTTCTCAGCAACCTTCTTGATCCACCATAGCCTATATAGCAGACCGTGGTTTTCGTTTCAGAGTTGAGGTCAGCCTCATAATCATCTAAGTGATTCCTCAGCTCAAGTATGATGGAGTATAGAGAGACTGATACAACTAAGGATGCTTCCTGAAGATTTATGCCTCCATTCGATAAGAGGCCGTAGAGGTATAATAGCCCCCCGAAGAATAAGCTGTGGGATAAGAGATCCATTAAGGGAACAGACTTTAACCTTAATGGCGGAACAGAGTAAGCTCCACCTAGCAGGAGCATCATAAGATAGATTAGGAAGCAATTCTTGCTAAACCATAAATAAGATAGAACTAAACCCGTAAATGCCATACAGAGCGATAAAACCAAGCCTTCTCTAAATGTTATATGTCCAGCTGCTATAGGGTTCTTCTTAATCTTCGCTTCTTTATGAATATCACATTTAGTATCGAAGCAATTATTGATGGAGAATGTAAAAGCTAAATAGAAGATTATTGTAGCCGTAAATCGCAATATTCTATAGATTAGTATGTTTAAAGATGCTGCCTCAACATTTCTTACAAAACCTAGGATGGCGATGCCGATATATGCTCTCCAATCAAAAACCCTAATGTTATGGAAGTAGTATATGAAGCGTAGAATAATAAATTTAAGGACTATGGCAGTGTTGATCATAGAATCTCCCGTATTCTCAACAGATTGTAAATGAACCTTACAGGTAATGGTGTTGTTTTCATCTCTCCTTTCCTAGCATCCTCTATCATCTCCTTAAGGTTATAATCATATTCATCTCTGCATATCCGGATCAGTCTTTCAGCTTGTCTTATGCCGTATGAGAGTATGATGTGCATTCCGCGACGCAGAACCGGATTTTTAATTGAAAAATTCATCCACTCCCTTATGAGTGTTGGAGCCCACATGAGATTATGTTCCCAACATTCAAGAAGTAGCATGGTATGCTTAACGGTCATGTCTTCTACAGTGAAGGGTCGCGTTTTTCCCTTCAATCCTCCCATCGCTACTAGGAATAGGGGAACGATGAGGCTTTTAAAGGGCCTCAACTTCTCAACCAAAGAGATAGTATGCTCAATATCCCTCTCAGTCTCCCCCGGAAGCCCCATTATCAGAGTTGCACATGGAACCCAATTGTTCTGTGCTAGTATGTCGAAAGCCTCTAAGACAACTTGAGGCCAGTCGTCAGGTGTGAAGGGCTTACATTTACCTCTCATGTGACGTTTCATGAGCTCTGGGCTTCCAGTCTCTATACCGGTCTGTCCGCTGAGCCAATGTCTCTCATCTGCCCCGAGAATATTTGATATCTCCTCAACAACTTCTGGCGCGCTTGCAACGGAGGCGAGGGCGAAGTGACTCATACCTACCTCTTTAACTCCCGGATGAGCCTTCACGGACCTAAAAAGTTCGATGACCGCCTCTCTGTTAACCTCTATGCCCTTCGCGCCGTATCTTAGTACATCCTCGGCGTGAAGTATCGGCTGCCTACCAGCTCTAACGTTTACTTCAACTTCCTTCAAAATGTGACTTATAGGTAAGCAACGGTACTTCTGCATTGTTGGGACGCAGAAGGCGCATCCCCGACCACATCCTCTAGCGATCTCTACTATTCCATCTATCGTAGCCCCCCTAATCACAGGTATCTCGTCAACAGACGCTACCTCCCCATAAACTACACCCGGCAATTCCTCGCCATTCACAGCCTTTTCAAAGATAGAGGGAACAACCCGCTCACCTTCACCTATTACGACGCAATCTACACCCAGCCTTCTACGAATCTCTTCATCTTCAAGCTGCCAAGAGCCAGGGCCACCTACAATAATCTTAGGTTTAAACCTTTTCACAGCCGGGTCATTCAATAGCTCTCTGAACTTTATCGCCATGTAGGCTTCTCCGCCGAATATACCCGTGAATGTTGACGTTGCAGGTCCTATTCCCAGAGGGTCATTCTCAGTGATGCCCAGAGCCTTTGTTCTAGGCCCGATAACTTTATCTAAATGTTCGGGATGAGCGACGATCACATCTTCTCTTCTGAAGCCATTGTCAAGCAGGATTGCCTCAACCTTCCTCGTTCCGCATGGAGCAACCTCGACTGAACCATCATCGTTCACCTTCACTGGAGGACAGAAAAGAGAGAAGTATAGCCTATCCGGGATCAATCCTTTCGGAATACAGGCGCTGAAGCCCATGAATATGCCTCCGCCATACTCGCTCATCAAAGTTCTATCAGCAGTTAAAACTATTGGAACACCTTTTCTGGACACGGCTAAGCCTGCCTTCAATTTTTGACAAACATATATATTTTTAAAACATTTAAACTTTTATCCATATCCAACCCTATTCATAAAGCCACATAACTTAACCAGCAAACCTAACAGTCCAATAGATGAAGAGTTATGCTAAAAGAGTTTCAACGCAAATATAATGATTTAAATCTTAATTGGGGATTCTCCAATTTTTATTATCATCCCATTCTTAGGAGGAAATTCTCCTATACTTAATGGATTCTAGGAATTTATGCCTTCAACCTAGACATTCTTCCTCTCTCAGGAACGAGAATCTCACATACAAACAGCTCCTCGGCAGTTACACCTTGCTTTCCCATGACATGCCAGCATGGAAGCCCGATCCACAAACCCTCTTACCTTGACTAACAATTTCAGGACTCTTACTAATCCGTTTGATCCTAGTAGCCATACCTTACTCTTCATTCTAAATACTTCCTAAGCAACCTCGCTGCCGTAGCCATAAATATCAGGAGAAATATTGTTAAAGCGGTAAGATTGAAAGCTAAATCGGCATATTGAAGCGATCCAGTGAAGGTTTGACGAAGTGCATTCACTGAATACGTTAATGGAAGAGCATAAGCGAGCCATTGAAGCGGTATGGGCATCGACTCGACTGGTATGAATACGCCGCAGAGGAAGATCATTGGAAATCTGAAGTAATTAGATAGTGTTTGAGCTTCGAAGACTTCCCTAACTGATACTGCTACTAGAGATCCTAAAGCTGAAAGCGTCAATACTGTGAGGAGAAGCGAGACTGCGAATAAGAACGGATACTTAACTGATACTCCTAGGAATGCCACTGAGATTACGGTCATAACGGATGATATCATCAAACCAAAGATGGATCCGCCCAGTATTTTGCCTATTAGAATCGCTTCCAGCGAGATCGGCGCCAGCATTAACCGTTCAAGCGCCCCAACCCTCTTCTCAAATGTTATGACTATCGCTTCCATCGAAGTGGTGCCGAAGAGAGCCGCCATCGCGACAAGTCCCGGAGCTAGATCAGATAATCCTGAAGGCTTACGCAATGTGAAGGCTAAGGCTAAAACGAGAGGAAATAGTATTCCCCAGCTAATATTAGGCGGCTTAAAATAGTATGCCCTTAAGTCCTTAAGAATTATATGCCAGATCCCTTCCAGCTCTTCTCGGATCAATGCTAACGGCCTCCTCTCTCCTTCTCCAGCCTCATTATTTCAGGCTTCAAGCCTGTCAATTTAACGAAAGCTTCCTCTAGACCGGGCTTCACCGTGTTAACCCCGACTATTTTTAGTTTGTATGTGGT
>JAGGUU010000042.1 GCA_021158305.1 Candidatus Bathyarchaeota archaeon | reverse complement strand
GGAGGGAGGCCCTCTATGAGGCTGTATCTTTCAGTCGCCTTTCCAATAACAGAGCCGTTCTCTCCATTCACAATTATGGTTTTTGTGCTCTGCGTTCCATTATCAATTCCGATGAAGAATCCTTTCCAGCCCATTTTTCCTTCCTCATCATTTACCAAAATCCGCCGATCATATTACAAGTTCTATATACTATATGATCGGCATAAGATATCTTCATTTTCATGCATTGGACACCATACATTTTAGGATTGCTATACACGTTCAATATCGATTAGTGAAACTTCTTTCGGAGCTAAAGCCCTTGTCATCACATCTTCAGCTACACCCCTATTATTTTCTGGATCGTACATCGCCTCAACTAGCCTGTCAAAATCGAGCCGATTTATCCTGGCGCAAGCGGCTCTTAGGGCATTCATGTTTAGAATTAACGCTTTCTCAACAGGTATTCTCTCAGGGTTTATGTCTATTCCGAAACGCCCCTTATAACCGTACATTTTCAAAACAAGCAGTGCAGCATACATCTGGTCTAAGCCTAAAACCCCAACATTCAAGTCTTGGTCGAAATTGCCCAAGGGCTGACTGTTCCAGTGGGTATGTGCAAGTCTGCCTTCACGCATTATAGATGCCAAAGCATAGGCTAGCTCTTCATGTCCCATAAGAACATGACCAACTTCGGGATTCAGAGCTACTAGTGCATGGCCCTCTTCAAGAAGACGCTCATTCTCTTCAGCCTTCAATAAAGACTCTACATTTCTAGCCATAAGTATTCCATTAGCGGTGTTTCTGTATATGTTGTTTCCTCGAGGCTCATAGGGCTTCGGCTCAATGGCTACTCTAACTCCGGGAACTTCATCCATGGCTTCGGCAAGACCCCTCTCAAAATTATCCCACATCATATAGAAGTCAACACCTATGGGATTCTCGTATCCATCTATCCCCGGCCATAAAACCATGAAGTCAGTATTCAATTCGGCGTTTAGCTTCAACGTCTCAATTGTTCGATTAATGGCTTCCCTTCTGACCTTAGGATTCGGATTTGAAAGCGAACCGAATTCGAACTTTTTCTCATAGAACAAATTGGGAATAACAGTGATTACTCTTATGCCCGTCTCCTTTTCTAAATTTTTATATTCATCTAAGTTGTCGTAGTTGATCTCATTTGGATAATGAGCTTCTAACCCGAATGTGGAGTCTATTAATTTCTTATCATAAAGCATCTTAATCTTGTTGAGAATATCTTCAATTGATCCTCTCTTAACGTATGGCTCATGGAATCTTCCGCCGCTCGGGAAGAAGTACCAGACGCCCGCGGAGAAACGAGGCTCCAGACGGAAACTCTTTAGGTGCCTAAGCATCTCCTCTTTGCTTCTTCTAATCTTCTGTTCGCGAAGATCGATCATTCTCAGAAACTCCCGATAATTCCTATTAGCGTCTATTTTTCACGATATAAAAAATCTTTGCTTATTTAGCTGTAGACTAATGATAAAAGTACCGAAATCGAAAAAGTGAAGAAGAAAAGCCAAAAATACATTTTAGGAAAACATTACGGTCTGGTATGCTCATAGCCTCACTTACTCTTCAGTCCATTCTTTAAGTAATCTTTTAGTCTCCCCAGTTCTCTTTTCTGGACGATAAGTTTTCTTTACAGTATATTTTTTAGTATTTCTAGACGGTTACCCGTTAGAGCATATTTTACGACATCTATATCTTTAGCTCCTTGCAGCCCTTAACATCTTGAACTGCCAGCACCTCCCAGCTTAGAGTCTCAAAGTACTCCTTTAAACCAGCATACATTTCATCAAGCAGAAGTTTCATTATGTATTCCTCCAGAGCATTAATTTCTTTCCGTGAAATGAACCTTCATCTATGTGCCAGTATTGGACATATACTATATTGCATTGACAAAAAAGCAAGGGATGAAAGAGTAGCAAAGAAAGAAATTTATTCTTTGAGAAGATTCTCAATCACGCTGACTAATATCTCGGCAATTCTGGAGTAAGGCTTTGAACTCGTGTTTATCACAAAGTCATAATTTGATGCATCCAAAGGGTTCTTTCCATATAATCTCTGAACAAGTGTTTCTCTATCTCTATCGCTTCTCGCAACATCATCCCTTGCATCTTCGATAGATATTCCTCTTCTCTCAGCAACATGCTTCACCCTAGACTCAAAAGGAGCATTAAGGAATATTTTTATCACGTCTTTTCGGTTGAGCAGCATGAATGCGGATCGACCTTCAATGATCACATTATCGCTTTTCAGGATCTCCATGAGCCTATCTTGGATAATCTTGTCCATATCAATCTCACCTGATCGGCTTAGCGAACTTAAATTCTCAAGAGAACTGAGAATCCGGCTGGTGTTGAAGACCTCCAAATTGAAAGTTGACGCTAAGACCTCCGCTACTTCAGTGCAACCGGACCCTAAATAGCCACATAAAGCTATTTTCAAAATTACATTCCTCCTTATACAAAATAAGTTTAAGGGAATAAAATATCTTTGCCGGATGCTGAGAAAAACTTCTATCCCAACATGTTTAAAATGAGTAAGCCTATGAGAAAGGCGATTATTACTGGAGGTGTAAGAATTCTGATGTAGTCTTTGAGCTCAACCTTCAACGAACTTATGGTTAGAGTAACGCAGGGATGCGCGGGGGCCATAACGTAGCCTAGAAAAATTCCAAAGTACATTAATGCGAAGACTGGAGGGGAAATGATACCGAACTTCGCTAAATAAATCGGGAAGACTATTCCAGCCGGGGTTATTATCCTTCCAGTTATAAATCCAAGGACGAATCCTATACCATACAGGATGCTGGGAGTCATAGGAACAGTCTCCAATAGTTCTAGCATGCCTGAATCTTTAAAGACCTCAAGGAAGACCATGATTCCCATGATCATAAAGGCGAAACTCCAAGGTTTTGCTTTAACTGTTATATTACGGATCGTCTTCAGGTTTGTTCTTCCAATAATTATCGCTAGAACCAAACTAGCCACAACTGCAACCAGCGTTCCGATCTCCTTAAGTGGCAAGTTCACCAACTTTATGATTAAAATATTTAGTAGAGGAGCAAGTAATAGGACAGATAAAGGGAGAAGAAGATCTTTCAGTGAAAAGTCACGTTCATACTCTATTTTTCCGGACTTATCTCTCAAAAAGAAGAAGTATCCGAGAAGTATAGAGAAAGCGAAGATCACCATCAGATAGGAAATAGGCTGGTAGAGACCTATCTGCGCAGCTTCTGTAGAGATTATGTAATCCGCTGAGATTGGATAGATCAAGAAGAGTATGTGTCTAAACCATATGTTGACCGCAGCTTTCTTCTCTTTCGATATGCCCTTCCCCGCTTTGTCAACTATGGGAACCGAAAGAAGTGCACCTCCGGGCATTGGAAGTAAACCTATAAGTGCTGGTGAAAGCATTAAGAAAAACTTCTTCCCTATGCGCATGTTACGGATTAGCCTATCGATCTGTCCAGTTTCGTTTAGTATTCCTCCTATCAAAGGAATCAAACCGACTATTAAAGCAAGCAGTATAGTTGATGGATCGCTTATACAAGAAAAAATGGTTAAGGGCAAACGGCTAGGAATAGTAAAGACTCCCAAAACAAAAGCTCCAAGAAACATGGCTAATCCTGGGTTTCTTTGGGAAACTAGAAGTAAACAAATCATAGCCAAAAAGAAACCTAGCCACTCATTCAACACTTTCATCATTCTCTCCAGTCTTCTCAAAATCTCCTAACAAACTCTTCAAGATCCCATGCGGAATCAAATCTTCGATTCAGATCAAATATGAGATACGCGCCGTGGAGATTATAATAAGGCGAGCCTTTCCTAGAGAACAACGTCAAGATTCTGCCTTCATGGTTTATCTTGTACCCATCATTCGCTGGCTCATGACCTCTAATCAAGAGCTTAACCCCCAGCATATTTAGGAATTTTAATGTTACATCCTCACCGAAGATCTTTCCAGCTCCTCTGGGCGATGGAAACGTTCCCTTTATGCCCTCTTCAGGATCACTCCACAGAATCTCTTCTAGATGACCCTCGTAAGGATGTTTCCGGTAAGCGTATGCCAGATCATCCATTCCCTTCGCCTCGCTTGGAACTCCCCCATGAAGCATCAGGCATCTACCATTAACAATCGTTGCAGTATAGAACTTTCGGAACAAGCTACTTAACTTATCATAGATTTTGCGCCAGTCACCTCCAAATCTTATTTGTAAGTGATAGGGCAGATCATGAGGGTGAGCTAATAGATCGGAAGGTCCTTCATGGTTTCCTTGAAGGAGCAAAACTCTCTCTGGAAAGAGGATCTTCAGACTTAGAACGACATAGTAAACTTCGGGAGAATGTATTCCTCTATCTCCATAGTCTCCAAGAAAAATCAGATATACGTCTCTTTTGCTTAGGGCTTTACGCATAAACTCCGAATCCTTTAGGATGTATTCTAAGCTCGTAAGATCTCCGTGGATGTCCCCGATTACTATTGCTTCCCCTCTGGGGGGTAGATGAATAAGTCTTCCAGTAACCTTTAGTCTTCCCAAGCCCCTCAGCTCGCTTGAGATTATTCGGTCAGCTTTATCTATGACTTGAAGAAAATCCTCTGAAGACGCGCGAATGGATTCTCTGATTATAACCTCGAGTTCTCTCATTTAGGCCTCCCGCTTCGAAATGAAAACAAACAAATATAAGTCTGTCGCTCAACATGATGGTGCGCGGCTTGGCAAAGAGAGGGTTCGAAGAGTCGCTTGGAAGATATGTTCTTCCATCACTCTGCATGGGCTGCGCAGCCTGCGTAACAGTTTGTCCAGCTGAATGCCTAAAGTACGTTGATGAAAGGCCCATCTTATCTGGAGAATGTATTTCTTGCGGAATATGCTCTAGTGTGTGTCCGAGGTATGGATCACCAGCTAGAGAGATGGAAAAAGCCTTTTTCGGGCGGGAAAGGATAACGGGCGAGGAATTCGGCATCTATAGACGCGTTGTCGTCGCACGCACGAAGAATGATGATATTCGAAGAGTCTGTCAAGATGGAGGTGTAGTCACTTCCTTGCTTCTCTATGCTTTTGAAGAAGGAATTATTGATGGAGCTATAGTCTCCGACAGAGATGAGGAATCGCCTTTGAAGGCCTACCCGAAACTCGCTGAGTCAGCTGAAGAGATTATTAGATCAGCAGGAACGAGATACACTTATTCGCCGAATATCCTCTTATTAAAAGACGCCGTTGCCCAAGGAAAAAGAAGTATAGGTTTTGTGGGCACCCCATGTCAAATACAGGCTATAAGAAAGATTCAAGCCATACATCTTAGAAAATATGGAGAGATCGTAAATTTCACTATTGGAATTTTTTGTGGTGGATGTTTCTCCTATAATGGATTAGTTAACGAACTGATAAGGAAGAAGATGGGTATAGACCCGAAAGACGTAGAAAAGGTGAATATTAAGGGAGAATTGATTGTTAAGATTCTGAATAAAGGGACGAAGACTATCTCCCTTAAGGAGGCAAAGAAATACCTTTCTGGATGCGTGTCTAACTGTATGGACTTTTCAGCCGAGCTTGCTGATATATCAGCCGGTGGGCTAGGCTTGGAAGGATGGACCTTAACGATTCTGAGAAGCGAGAAAGGTGAAGATTTATTTGATGAAGCTGTGTCTAAAGGTCTTCTAGAGACTAAGTCTGTTAGTAAAGACTCCAACCTTTGGAGATTACTAGTTAGGATTTCTAGAAGAAAACGTCGAGGATTCGTGTGAAAACATTACTCATTTTTGAGTAGAAACCCTTAAATAGGTAGATTCTCACATGAACCGTGACTCCAACAAAAAATGGAGAAGTACTTTATGAATTCTAGAGACATAGCCACGCTATCGGTCTTCGCAGCGCTTACAGTGGCCCTAAATCTAAGTCCGCTTAAATTCCCAGCTCCATATGCACCGTTCCTTTATTATCAAGTCTGGGAAATCCCGATTATTACAGCATTTGCACTTTATGGACCATTAATAGCTGTGGCCATCTCTATAATTAACACCATAGCCTTGTTGGTATTATTTCCCGGAGCCCTCCCAACAGGCCCACTTTACAACCTAGCTGCGATCCTTGGAATGCTCCTAGGAGTCTACACGGCCCATATGCTCTCTGAACATCTTTCTCTAAAGGGAAGTGCAACTTTAAGTATACTTGCTACCGGATTCGGGATTCTCTTCAGAGTCATAGTTATGCTCTTTGTTAATTGGGCGTTCATAAGATATCCGCCTCCCGTTGGCTTCAGTATGACTGATGAAGCAATACTTGCGATGCTTCCTTTTATTGCATTCTTTAACGCTACACTCGCTTTATATACGATTCCCGCTGGATACATGCTTGCCAGAGCAGTAAGTTCAAGGATTAAAATTAATTTGCGGAGCCCCTAAACTTTATGGATTTCATGAGCATTTTTTGGTTCACTTCACCCGCAATAAAGACTCTACCGGTCTTCAGATTATTTATCACAATTTGAGCCGGGGCGAATATTTTTGGGTCAATACGGTAAAAGTTCATTCCCGCCTCCCTGAATATCTGAGAGAATAATCGACCATAATCTTTAGATGAGGAGGAAACAGCTTTAGGAGTTATCTCTTTAAGAATCTCATCATCTTCACAAATCACATTATAAAAGGCTGATCCGCCGTAAAGAATAGCATCGTTTGATCTGCCCATGGACTCAGCGTAGTCTGGATGAGGGGGAAGCACAGGAGCATATCCCCATGCATCCTTGATCATTCTAGGATCAAAGCCGAGTTCCATAAGTCTGTGAATCCCGGTTTCTGCTGTTCTTCCGGCGATCTGAACAAAACCTGCAACTGATGATGTTGGAACTAATATTATGAATAGATTTTGAGGGGAAACTCCACATTCCTTGGAGATAAGTGACACGACTCCTTTCGGCGGAGACTGTGATGCTTCAAGAACGATGACTGCCTCGTCACTTTCATCCGCATAGCCTATCTTTTCGTAAATTGACCTCGGCTTTAGAGCTAAGGCACGGGCTGGACCTGATCCTATTGCTACATAATTGTCAGTTTCTATACGCCACCCAGCGAGTTGAGATCCTAAAGCTGAGATCACGGGGTAATTCGTATATGTTGAGACTGCAGGTAAGTAAATGTTTTTGATACACATGTAGCTTAGTGAAACTTCGCCCAGTCCTCCCATGCAGATCTCTGTTATTATTTTTCCAGCAATATAGCTGCCGGGAATTTTAACTCCGGCGTCTATAAGCGTGGCTCCGGAATTTGTTCTGCTGATTCTCACCCCGTACTTCCAAGGCTGGCTACATAAGTTTTTTACTAGCCTTAAAGCTTCCCTATTTACGCTTATTTTCTCCTCCATTAACAGTCCGCCTATAAATATCTCTCATAAGATTTCAAGTGTAAGTTTCTATTTTTTGAAATGTATAATCTACCATGACCATGATCTGCGATGTCTCCGATGAAACGATAGAATGGTCCCATTATTTTTTCACCATTAACTTTTACAGTTTCCTTAATATCTTCTATTGTGAATGTTGGAACGATTGACGAGACGAGACCGCAGATAACTATCTTTCCATCAAGCATTCCCGCCCCTGGGTACTCATTACAATTACCCTTGACGACTATCTCGCCGCCACTCATATGAACCCCTAGGAACCCTCCAGAGTTCCCGAAAATTTTTATGACGCCTCCCCTCATGAAACATCCAGCCTCGTTTCCAACGTTGCCGTGAACCACGATCTCGCCGCCACTCATCCCTTTTCTGCTTCCACGATATGAGGCACCTAAGTAATCTCCTGCTGAACCTTTAACTTCAAGTCTTCCTCCAGTCATCATGCAGCCTGCCCACGAATCAACATTGCCCTCAACCAGAATCTCGCCGCCACTCATTTTTTCTCCGATACGCATCCCCACATTTCCCTTTACAATTATTTTTCCATCGGTCATGTTGGCTCCTATCATTCTAACTTTTCTGAGATCTCCACTAATTCGCAAGGTGATTGCTCTAGGGGAATCATTTGGTTCTCCGTCGATCTCAAAGAGATCCCTTAAAGCTCTTTTCTTATTCCCCTCCCAAACCTTCAACTTCATTATCTCCACTAATTCCTTCCCGGCGAAGATGTTTGGAGACAAACAGTCAGCGTATATCGGAACTCGGAATCGCCTTTTAGGCTTGATTGTGAATGCTACTTTTCACTCCTCCTTCGTGGCTGTATGCAAATAGGGAAACGCAGGTATCTTTCGGGTATGATGTAGTTCTCGAGTTCTATGGTCCAGTATTCCCTAAATCTCTTCTCGATATCTTTTGAGACCTTAGTTGCTGTTTCATCATCTAGGGAGGATACCGCATCAACCCATAGTGTTCTTCCGAAAATCGACTCCACTATTACGCCGTTCCTTGCAACTATTCTTCCACTCTTAATCGTGTATGCCGCGTTCTTGAATGCCCTCCTAACCTTACGGTAATCCCTTGAAGGATCTACAGTTCTTGAATCAATATTGTATATGGCTATATCCGCATCAGCACCTATCCCTAAGTGACCCTTGCTTCGAAGCCCAAGGGCTTTAGCTTGACCAGCCCTCGTGATTATCGCTATCTCATCGAATGTATATTCTCTATCTATATCTTGCAGAAGGGATCTCTTTCTCGCCTTTCTATTTATCTTCTCAAGCATTCTTTCACGGGCTTTTTGGCTCATCAACCATGAGATTATCCTTGGATAAGTTGTGAAAGGAGCCCCGTTTGGATGATCAGTTGTTAAATATATCCTCCATGGATCCTTTATGAGCAATGCAAGTTCAAGAGCAATAGACCACATTACAGCATGGACGTAACTTTTACGCCTATATCTGAAAGGCAGTATACCGCTTCCAGTCTCGGTTTCAACGTCATGGTTTATCCATTTGTTACCGCTGATTTCATAGAGCGTATATTGCCATGGACCGTCAGCAGTCATTGTAGTCGTATCAGTAAATACTACCTGTCCCATGTCTAATGTGACGTGAGAGTGACTGTTTACATACTTGGAGATCTCCTCTGCGCCGGATCTTAGCGTAGACCAATCGTCTCCTTTAAACGCACTAAACTGGCAGTGCGTTATGTGTATAACTGGTCTTTCATCAGCCATATCGCTCACAGTCTCCATAGTTTCTAATGTAGTGGTGAAGTTTCCAGGCTGACCTAATCGATTAGTATGAACGTGAATCGTGTGAGGCATGTTTAACATTTTGTTCACTTTGCAAAGTCCACGAATAATCTCTCTTGGAGTGACACCGAAGTTAGGGACAGGATCATCCAGATCTTCAACATTTCTGCCAAAGCCCCAAGCCTCCACTCCTCCAGGGTTAACCAGCTTGATTGCGTATCCCTTTGTAGCCGAAATCATCCAAGCGACGTGTGCAGCACATTCCCTTATGAGACCTTTTTCTAGGTATTCTAGAACAAACCACCAGTCTCCGAGGAGCGGATATGTAGCCTTATCTACTATCGGGGTGTCATCCAGCTCTTCATGTGTATGTCTAGCCTCTAAGGGGGGCATTGAGGGGTTACAGATCATCGTGTAGCCCATGCGAGCGTAACGATATCCCGTTATGAACGTTGAAGGAACGGAACGTCCCACTCCTGAGCGTGTTACTTCGGTTTTAGCCTCAAAGTCAATAAAGTGATCTTCTGGTCTCAGAAGCCTGCCAGCATTAACTTCCGATCCTGCGATGTGGGTGTGTATATCGATTCCTCCAGGCATAACGATCATTCCGGAGGCATCTATAACCTTAGCTCTTCTCTCATTTACTTTCTCGACTATCTTTCCATTCTTAACAGCGATATCCATTTCTTCTCCTTCAACGCCGTTAATGGGATCGTAGACAAGTCCGTTTTTTATGAGCAGATTCATAATCTTCCTTCCAGTAGTAGATGGCGATCTTATAGGGATTACGTATATTCCTTAATACTTTCTTTAGCTTAATCGTTGTTATTCGCTTCTCCACAGAAAAATTCTTTAAATCTGTTCAAATATCCTTTAAAACCTCTACCAAGAAAAACGTTATGGGAGGTAAGTTACTCATGCCTAAAAGTGAACGTGATAGAAGGATGTCTTGGTGGCGGGAAGCGAAGTTCGGAATGTTCATTCATTGGGGCTCTACTCAGTACCTGCTGGAATGTGGAAGGGGAAGTTAGTCTCAGGATTAGGCGGGTGGATTCAGTTCAATGCTAGGATACCAATCGAGGAGTATGAGAAACTCGCCAGACATTTCAACCCTGTTAAGTTTGATGCTGCGGAATGGGTTGGTAGCAAAGGAAGCTGGAATGGGATACATTGTTATAACGGCAAAGCATCATGACGGATTCTGCATGTTCCATACCGAGTTTACAGATTATAATATTGTTGACGCAACTCCCTTCAACCGTGATCCATATAAATATACCTCAAAGCCTGGGAAATTATATGTTCATGTCTTAGCGTGGCCTTAGGATGGAAAAATAGAGATGCAGGGAATAAAGAATGATGTTGAAAGAGCGTATTTTCTGGCGGGAAAAATCGTGAAAAGCTAAGATTTAAGCAGAAAGGCGAAAGAGTTCTGTTACATTTAGGAACTAAACCTTTAGATCCAGTGGATAATGTTATCGTTCTGGAGATAGCGAACAGAAAATGGCCATAATCTAGAGCTCACATTCATATAGGTGACGAAGAAGCCTCCGGCTTTAGGAGTAAAAAATATTCAAGATATCATCGTGCATGCAGGGCTATTCTCTCCATTTCATTCCGTCTTTGTACAGCGTAGCTCTCTGGAGATTTATTGGCAGCGGCGATTATTTCCTCGGCTAAGCATTCTTCGAAGGGTTTCGGATTACTGAAAGCAGCCCTCCTCGCTCCGTCAGCAATAAATCTTAAGGCAAGATCAACTCTTCGCTGGGGAGAGATGTCTACAGCTTGCTGATACGCGATTCCTCCATAGCTGATTCTAGTGGTATCTTCGCATGGAGCTGCATTTTCGATCGCCCTGACGAGAACTTGAACTGGATTCTCTCCAGTTCGTAAATGAATTATCTCAAAGGCATTTTTAATAAACTTCAGCGCTCTAGCCTTCTTTCCAGCATTCTTTCCAGGCCTCATGAGATTATTCGCTAATCTTTCAACTATGTTGAGCTTTGACTTATGAAACCTGTGATGTTCATGCCTTCCCATTGTGTGAGGAACATAGATAGGTCTAAGCGATATGTAATCCTTAAGCCCCATATCCTTCACTTCAACATCTTCTAAACTCCACTTTCCGAAGAGCTTGAACTTCGGCATGCTCATTTGTTTTCCAGCCTTGCTTGATGATTCTTTATTCATGAAATCGAACGCCGTTATTTAAGGGTTATGAAAGCTTCAAAGTCTCTTTGAACATCACGGCGAGTATAGCCTTAGCTGTATGTAATCGGTTCTCCGCCTCATCCCAGACGACTGAATGAGGGCCATCTATAACTTCGTCGGTAACTTCTTCATTTCGATGCGCTGGTAGACAGTGCATAAAGAGAACCTTATCAGAAGCTACTTTCAAGAGCTCAGCGTTCACTTGATACTTAGGCAGAAAAACAGATAATCTCTCTTCACGTTCAGCCTCATCACCCATTGAGACAAACGTGTCCGTATAGATGACATCGGCATCTCTGCATGCTTCGAATGGATCTCGAAGAATCCTTATCTCCGACCCGCTTTCTTTCGAATTCCTTTCAGCGAACTTTAAGGCTTCACTGGACGGCTCATACCCTGAAGGACATGCCACGGATAAGTTTACTCCCATCTTACTACAGCCTATGAGAAGCGAGTTACAAACGTTGTTTCCATCCCCCACATACGCAACCTTCAACCCCTTCAGAGAACCAAATTTCTCCCACATAGTGTATAGGTCGGCAACTATCTGGCATGGATGATACATGTCCGATAGGGCGTTTATGACCGGTATATCCGCATATCTAGCCATCTCCTCTAAGTCGGAATGCTTATAAACGCGAGCTACAACCGCATCGACGTATCTGCTTAGAACACGAGCCGTATCAGCTATGGTTTCACCCCTACCCAGTTGGGACTCTTTCCATCCCAAGTATATTGGATGCCCACCTAGCTGGTTTATGGCAACCTCGAAAGAGACCCGTGTCCGTGTAGAATGCTTCTGGAAAAGAAGAACTATGGACTTGCCGGAGAGAATGCTCCCCTCATTAATGCTTAAGGAGTCCTTTTTGAATCTTCTAGTGAGCTTGAGCATTTCATGTATCTCGTTCGCTGTAAAGCTCTGTAATGTAAGAAAATCACGTTTCTTCAAGGCATTATTCTCCCGTTTATTTAGAAAGAAAAGGCAGGAAGCGATATATGAGTTTTGACCTTTTATCTTCTTTAGGGCACATCTATTCTATGTATATCGCGGGACGGTATGGTTTTGCCAAGCTAGCCCTATTCATAGGATCATAACGTTTCGCATCGTCTTCATTATATACTAAGATCTCAGCCTTAAACTCTCTTTCAAGAAGCTTTTTAGCTTCATTTAGAAGTGCTTCTTCGTCTATCTTCTCAGCCTTAACTCTCCTTCTTTTTTGATCCTCCGGCATGACGTTTATCTCTGGCAATAGTTTCCCAACATAAGCTGAAACCTCCTTAGCTTTCTTTCTCAACTCTTGATCCTTCATAAGAGATCTCATCGCATCACCCATCTCAACCTTAGCTGATAACGCTTTTCTTAAAATCTCAAGGTAGACCTTCCATTTCCAATCAGCGGCAACATAGTAGCAGATTCGCTTTGGCGCCTTTTTCGTAGCCTCAATTATATTTAAGGTATCATTCATCAGGCTTCTGATTATATCTTCAGACTCCTCGGCGGCCACATCAACCTTGGACTCATCATAAACGGGCCATTCAGCCACAGATACAAAACCTTCCTTCTTTAGGAGATGCCACAGCTCTTCGCATATATGCGGTATGAAAGGAGCTAGAAGCCTAATCCAGACATCCACAACCTCCTTAAGGGTCTTTGGATTAGGCTTATCGACACGTCGAAGATACCAGCGAATATCATTCCAAACTTCGAAAAACGCGATCTCGGCAGCCGTTCTAGTCTTTAGGTTCTCTATCGCCTCAGAGACTGCCTTTATTCTTCCTTGAATAGCCGAGATTAACCAGCGATCTATGCTTCTCGGCTCGTCTTCTCCTTGCATGTTAGCTATCTCATTGACGAGCCTATATAGAGAGCGGAGCTTCGAGTCTATACTTCTCGCATTCTCAGCTCTCCAGTCAGGATCCTCCATGTCCTCAGCGCCAAGCATCAGCGTCATTCTCGTTACATCAGCCCCGAACTCATCGACTGTCCTACTTAACGTTAAAAAGTTACCTTTAGACTTCGACATTTTCTTTCCTTCTATTAGAAGCATGCCATTAACTCCTATTGCTCTAGGCCAGTACTTGCTGGGGAATAACGCTACGTGCTGAAAGATGAAGAAAGATAAATGGTTTGGAACTAGTTCCTTAGCTGAGACTCTTAAATCTACTGGATACCAGTATGTGAACTCATCCCTCATCTCTCGAATTATTGAGGCGTCTATTCCGGAATCTTTAGCAAGAGCCTCAGGATCTCCAATACCCAAGAAAATATAATCGAAGACCTCATTTGTCAACTGTTCAGCTTTTATGTTATATTTACGAATATGCTTGACAATCGTATAGAATGCCATATAGATAGTCGAGTCACTAAGGGTTTCAACTATCCAGTCTGGACTCCAAGGCAGAGGCGTTCCTAAGCCAGTCCGCCGGGCACATGCCCAGTCTCTAAGCCAATCAATCTTATCGTGAAAGTATCCTCTGGCAGCCTCTGGAAATACCTTCGCTCTATTCACAGCTTCATGAGCTAGCTTCTTCCATTCTGGATCTGAGTACTTGAGGAACCATTGATCTGAGAGAATCTTAACGATGCACCTAGTTGTACATCTACATACAACCTTTTCTGGAAGATCATACATTGAATCCGCGATGCCCATCTTCTTGAAGTCTTCTATCAGCTCGGCCTTAACATCCCGAACTCTCTTACCCGCATATTTGCCAGTGATCGGCTTCAAAACTCCAGTATGGAATTCCTTCCTGTAAATAAGCGATGTAGCCTCGTCAACTTTTGGGTCAAATTGATCTTTAACTCCCATCTTTTCAACTATCTCAATAGCTGGATAGTCGCCGTAACCTTCAACTTTGATGAGTGAAATCGGCTTTATACTTTTCACAATTTCTGGGTCTATACCAAACCTTCTCAGCACATCCGGCTTATTCATCAAGTCTTTAAGTGCTATCCAATCTGCTGGAGCATGCGCTGGAACACTATATACAACCCCCGTCGCCGACTCTGGATCCACAAACCATCCTGGAAGTATTGGGAGCTTCCTCCCACTTATAGGATCAACGAAGTATTTACCTATAAGTTCAGATCCCTTAAGTTCCCGGAGGACCTTAACCTTCTTCATCTGCTCAGAAAGCTTAAACGCAGCCTCCTTACTGACAATCCATTTCTCACCATCAACCATAGCTTCAACATAAACCGCGTCTGGATTCAGAAACATGTTCGTAACGCCGTAGATCGTTTCAGGCCTGAAAGTGGCAGCTGGTAAATATGCATCGCCAAACTGGAATTTTAGAAGGGTATATTCCTCAGGTGATACTCCTTCACCTTCAAGACGGTCATGGTCTCCCGTTGGGCTTTTGCATTTCGGACACCAAACAACGGGATGTGTTCCCTTCACAACGTATCCTTTCTTCCTTAAAGTCTCATATTGCCACTCGATGAAACGACTATAAGTAGGCTCGAGATAAGTTGTATGAAACTCTCTTCTCCAATCAACCGAGAAGCCTATCTTCTTTGCCGCCTCCTTACCCTCAGAAGTATAGTATCGAGCCATATAGACAGGGTCAACAAACTTCTTTAGTTCCTCCTCCGGAACACCATCTATATCTCTTAGAGCTTTTATGATCTCTTCATCTCCGCTCCTGATGCGTAAGGCGGCACCTATAATAGGCTCTCCAGTCCAATGCCAAGCCCATGGAAAGAGAGTATTGAATCCCCTCATCCTCTTATAACGTGCATAGACGTCGACACGGGTTGCAGTAAACGCATGCCCAAGATGCAGGGGACCATTCATATAGGGATATGGAAAAGTTACGAAGCATTTCTTACGTTTCGGATCTGGATCAGCTTCGAAGATTCTAGCCTTCTCCCACTCTCTCCTCCATTTCTCTTCGATTTTTCTCCATTCAAGAGACATAAAAATCACCTCTTAAGACTTAAAATTACTTCTCTAGCCTTTTCTATGGCTTCTTTTGCACCCTCAATTCTTGTTCCTCCGCCCTGCGCAAAGTTGGGCCTTCCACTTCCCCCTCCACCGAGCTTTGAACCCATTTCTCTAGCAATTTCACGCGCGTCAACTCCGAGCTTAAGAGCTTCCCTCCCTACATTGACAACTAGCCGGGCGTTGTTGTCCACGCATACGAGAGCTGAAACAGCTCTCTCTTCCCGTTTCACAATCTCAGCCGACACCTTTATCAACAGATCTATGTCAGCTTCTTCAACATTTACAATTTTCGACACTAGCCTAACTCCGTTGATCTCCTCCGAGTTCAACAGCCATTTCTCAGCAAGATATCTTGCAAGACTATTAGATAATTTCTCCTTTTCTTTCCTGAGATATCTGAGTTCGGAAACTAGATTACTTACTGTGCGTTCCACCTTCTCCGGTTGAACGTTAAGAAGCTCAGCAATCTGAAGTATTCTTCTCTCCGTTTCCTGGATAGCGTTAACAGCGGATTCTCCAACGCTAAATACTATCCTTTCCACACCATCTTGGATTCTCTCTGTGCGGATTATCTTTATTATTCCGATTTCACCTGTATTTCTGCAGTGAGTTCCTCCACATGCCTCAACATCCCAATCTTTCACTTTCACAATTCGTATATCTCTGCCTGGAACAACCCCGCCTTGATAAATTCTGAATCCATACTCTCTCTCAGCTTCCTCTCTAGGCATCCAGAAAACCTCAACTGGACGGTTCTCCCCGACAATCTTATTTGCCAATCTCTCAATCTTTCTAATCTCCTCGAAGCTTAGCCTTTTAGGATGGGTAAAGTCAATTCTACTCCGCTCCACCCCCTTCTGGGCTCCCGCTTGCCAGACATGTTCTCCCAGTACTCGTCTAGCCGCGCCCATAATAATATGCGTAGCTGTGTGGCTTCTCATCAGGCTGATCCTTCGCTTCCAGTCGATTATGCCTCTAACCTCATTTCCTTCGTCTGGAACGGGTCCCTCAAGGAAGTGAATTACAATTCCGCCCATCTTCTGAACATCTTTCACCTTAGACCGTCTTCCGCTAAATTCAAGGAAGCCTTGATCCGCTGGTTGTCCACCGCCTTCTGGATAGAATGCCGTTTTATCTAATACAACACGATTTCCTGAGACTCTAAGAACCTTAGCCTTAAACTCTTTAACATACGCATCTTCGTAATAGAGCTTCCTTGTCTCCGGCAGGTCGGAGAATTCATCTTCAATATCTCTTATTCCTTCAGCTATCGGCGACCTCTCTTCTCTAGGAGCAGCCATGTGTCTTTCAGCTACATAGCTATAGAAGTTTTCGGGAATACGAATCTCTACGTCTTCCTCCTCAGCCATCTCGCTTACAACCTCTGGAGTTAGGCCGTGCGAGTCATAAAGATTAATAAGATCCTCTAACGGAATCTCTGAAACCCCCTTACTCTTATGCTCCCTAATCATTCTTCGGACGAGGCTACGGCCCCTCAACAAGGTCTCATCATACTTTGCCTTTTCTATCGAGAGAAGATTCAGAATCTCATCGCGCATTTCTTTAAGATGTGGGAAATCCTTAGACCAGAATGAGATCTGCATCTCAACTATGTCGAAAAGTCTATCTTCAATTGAGAGATTTCTAAGAAGCCTACATGTTCTCCTTATAAGAAGCCTAGTTAAGTATCCTTCACGTACATTCGATGGGACAACACCTTCAGCTAAAAGAAACGTTAAGCACTTCGTATGGTCAGCTACCGCATAAATATCTACAAGCGGATCTATCATCTTACTGAGTTCTCGGGCGTCAACGCCGACCTTCTGCGCCACTCTTCTCCAGTTCTCCGCGCGGCTTGAAGTCTTTGAGATCGCTATCAGACCGGAGACTCTAGAGATATCAGCGAGAAGTTTTTCGTCAGGAACCTCAATGCCCACCATCATCCTAATCTTTTCCAGCAGGTCTCCATAGATTGCTTCGAATCCGCTTATGCATCCCTGAGAAAGCCAAGTGAATCTTTCTATTCCATAGCCGGTATCAACCGTCCTTATTGGAAGCTCAACGAACTCTCCATTAACAACCTTATACTTCATGAAGACAAGCGTTGCAACTTCTAATCCACGTATTATACTCTCGACATCTGGCCCCGCATTTCCACCTCCAGACCATATTCCCTCCTTATATATTATCTCCTCATCTTTGACTCCTAGAACTTTAGTTACGAATTCATGGTGAAAACGAACTGTTTCATCCTTCCAGTAAACTTGTTTTTCCGGGTAGTTAAATGCATGATGCCCGCCCATTTCGAAGATCGTCAAGTGACGCCCAAACGTAGATCCCACACTCTCTATGTCAGGAAACCTGACGCATGGCTGAACTATAACAAGAGGGTTTGCTGGCGGGGGGATTATTCCTTCGGTAACATAGGGCTGGAAGTCTATTATGCTTGCATTCGTGAAGTAAAGATCGTCTCTCCACCGTGCTACAAGCAGATAAGGCTTTATCCGCTTATGACCATTCTTCTCAAAAAAGGATAGAAAGGCCTCTCTCATCTCTCTTAAAGTATATTTTCGACGTGTTGGCGGATCATTGATGAATGTATAATCCGCACATCCATGAATTGTAGACTCGCCGCATAATCTCTGATCTGAATTGAGCGTCCAGAAGTATTCTCCACATTTGGGACACTGCTTTCTAACATAGCCATACTCGTCGAAGAATGGTAAATGATACTCCTTCTCGGAGAATTGCATCCGTTTCATCTCCGATGAGAGGAACTCGAGTAAGAAGATTGCGGTTGCAACTTAATAAATTATGTTATAATACGCATCTTCTTAAACGCGTATAAATAAGGATAGAGCTGGCTCTAGCCTTTAACGGTTTAGCCGAAGAGTGCTCCAAGTCCTTCAAGGGCCTCTTCTTCTTTCTTCTCTTCCTCTTC
>JAGGUU010000128.1 GCA_021158305.1 Candidatus Bathyarchaeota archaeon | reverse complement strand
TAGTGGCTGAATAAAGGCTTCATAAGTGGTTGCCGGCTTCCCTAGCTTCGCGCAGCCGAAGACTGCACTACCACTAGGGACGGAGCGCGGTTTAACTTCCGAGTTCGGAATGGGTTCGGGTGGTTCCCGCGCCCTATGGCCGGCAACCAGATCAGAATTAAGAACCCTCTCTTTTTAATTTTTCGCCGAAAAACGTAACCTATATATTTGAAACATGATCAAAGAATCTTTTAGGGGCTGTAGTCTAGCAGCAGCTCACCCAAGCGGTGGCTGCTGGAACGGCAGGACGACGGGCTCCAGAAAGTAGGATACGGGTTTGCGGACTCCATGGGAGGATGAAGAGGTTCTGGAGCTTGAAGAAACCCGTAGATGCAAGGCGTAGACCTTGCGTCGGGTAGAGGTCGTCGGTTCAAATCCGACCAGCCCCACCATCTTAAGTTTGCTAGAAACATTGAATTTTCCGTATTATTTGACGGTGACACTTTTTGCTAAATTGCGGGGCTTATCTGGATCAAGTCCCTTCTCGACTGCTATGTAGTATGCAAGCAACTGAAGTGGAATTATAAAGGCTATGGGTGATAAGATCTCAGGTAAGCTACCCGGAATCTCAAAGTATTCATCAGATAACTTCTTGATTTCTTCATCTCCCTTCTCTATGACTGATATGATCATTGCGCCTCTAGCCTTCATCTCCATGATGTTCCCGACGATTGTCTTTCTCGTTTCGTCTCTAGGACAGATGAATACCACGGGTAAGCCTGGTTCTATCAGACTTATGGGTCCATGCTTGCTTTCCCCGGCTGGATACGCGATTGCTGGAATATAAGTTATCTCCATGAGCTTCAATCTTGCCTCCATCGCAGTAGCAGAGCTTATTCCTCTGCCCAAAAAGAAGAATATCTTTTTATCTTTAAGCTTCTTTGCAACTTTCTTAGCCTTCTCCTCATTCTCTTTTATTGTCCTCTCAACGATATCTGGGATCTCCATCATCTTCTTCTCGATCTCTTCCATCTGTCTGTGCCCAACCTTCCCGCGTATCTTTGCAACTCTAAGGGCTAGCTGGGCAAGAACTGAGAGTTGAGATGTAAATGTCTTCGTCGCTGCAACTCCGATCTCCGGACCGGACTGCTGGACTACATAAACCCTCGAGATTCTAGTTAATGTTGATCCAACAACGTTTGTGAGTCCAAGTATAGTCGCTGCCCTAAGCCTTGCATACTCGACTGCTTCTAATGTATCAGCGGTCTCTCCAGACTGACTGACGGCAAGTATCGTGCTGTTAATGTTAACTGCCATTCCCTCCTGCTCTATAAACTCAGAGGCGATAACCGGATGAGCTGCGAGATAGGCTATCTTAGAGAACATGTATGATGCTGCCAAACAGGCATGATAGGAGGTTCCAGCGGCAACCAGAAAGATCTCCTGTGCTCTATCTAGGAATGTAGCCATCAAGTCGAGGTATTTATCTTGCAATCTAAGAGTATTTCTCAAACATTGAGGCTGCTCATGAATCTCCTTAAGCATGAAGTGGGGGTAGCCTTGCTTCTCAGCCATCTCAGCCGTCCATTCAATAGTTTCAAGCTTTCTTTCTACGAGGCTCCAATCGGTAATTCTGCGGATCTCGTACCCGTCAGGCCGTATGATGGCGATTTCTTCATTCTCAAGGACCACGGCCTTATTCGTTAATGGCAGGAAGGCTGGGACGTCAGAGGCACAGTAAACTGCATTCTCTCCGATCCCCAAAATTAATGGGCTTTCCATCCTCGCACATACTATCTTGTCGGGTTCTCTGCTCGATATGACGGCTATCGCATAGGATCCCCTAACTGCCTTTAGTGCTTCACGTACTGACTCAACTAATCCGAGACTCTTCTTCATGTTCTCCTCAATTAGGTGCGGGATGACTTCAGTATCAGTTTTCGATTTAAATTTGTGTCCCAGATCCTCCAATTCATTTCTTAACTCAGAGAAGTTCTCGATTATGCCATTATGAACTACCGCGATCTCCCCTTTACAGTCAGTATGTGGATGCGCATTAGCTTGGTATGGAGCTCCATGAGTTGCCCATCTCGTATGACCGATACCTAAGCTTCCAGGCATATCATCCAGATTTAGAAGTTTATGAACGTCATCTATCTTGCCACTGTCCTTCTTAATGTATATCTTTCCTTTGTGGATGGTTGCTATGCCAACCGAATCGTATCCCCTATATTCAAGTCTCTTAAGAGCCGCGTGTATTATCGGAGCGGCCTTTGCATTCCTAGCTATGCATCCAAAAATTCCACACATCGCCTATTTCTCTCCCTAAGACAACACTCTTCGCCTAGTAACCTTGAGAACTTAATCTTAAATGGGTTTAATAGTATTTCAATCCAGTATTTAGCCTTTATGAGCATCAGCATTGTCTCCTTCGTTTAATAGCAGTTAACCTCCCAGTCTTATAAGATGGATTAGGCATTATTCGATTAGAG
Organism: Candidatus Bathyarchaeota archaeon; assembly: GCA_021158305.1. GTDB lineage: Archaea > Thermoproteota > Bathyarchaeia > Bathyarchaeales > DTEX01 > B63. Next base: position 167 of record JAGGUU010000128.1, on the reverse strand, counting down.
GCTAAGCGATCCTATCAGCAATAAACACCTATTAATTATTCTCGCCTTACTTTTATCTCTTCTAATCCTTCCATCTACTGGTCTCTTATCAAAAATGTAAACCTAGAATCAATCCTTGGATCGCCACTAAAAGCGTAATAGTGACAGCTCTGGTATTAAACACGACG
>JAGGUU010000117.1 GCA_021158305.1 Candidatus Bathyarchaeota archaeon | reverse complement strand
ATCCATAATCGCCCTCAGGCACATCTAGAGACTCTATCTTATACTTTATTTTTCGAAGCTTTATTCCCCTGATACTCGCCATCTCCAAAATCCGTTTCTCTAATGTCTCTTTCAATGTGTTTTCATCCATGCTTCCATAGGCCTCAGCTACAACGCCATATCCCTCCTCCGCTATTCCCCACGCGATTCCCGCACTTATCACTCCTCCTCTACCCTCCGCCTTCGCAATAACAGCGTATGTTATGCTTCCCGTCGGTATCTCTTGAGGAGGCACTTCCTTGCAGTTCGGGGGAATTATTGAGCTCACATTGACAAGGTTACAGTTAGCTATCCCAGCGTTTTTTAAAGCTAAATCAAACGCGTTTAGGCTTGAGACCTTCCCGACTGCTTTTCCCCCAGTTACGAAGAATGCTTTGGGAATCATAAAATCTCCTCTCGGCAGCTCTCCCTAGAAGAAGAGGAGGGGGTGTAAGAAAAAGTTTTTGAGCATCTCATTCGAATCATCTTTAAATCACCGTTAGGAGATTAATTCATCAAATATACATGCGTGGAATATATGTGAGGAGAAAGATAATCTCAATTGAGATCGGCTTATTCGCTCATGCGACGGAGGATCCGGATAAGGTAGTGAGAGCCTTCCAAAATATTCTGCCTCGTGAAAGAGTCGAGGAGATCTCTCTACACAAGAAAAGACTGAAGGGTGACTATGGAAACCCAATAATCTACTATAGGGCGAAAGTGACAAAGCCAGATATGGCGGAAGCTATTCTCAAAAAGATAGGAAAGAATCTTCCTCAGCACGACAGAGATCTACTCAATATAGAGCTGGAAAGACGACTGGATAGAGGAAAACTATACATAAGACTCGATAAACAATCCGCCTACCTGGAGAAGTATAAAATCCACAATGCAGACCCAATTCATTTAAAGATTCGATTTAGAACATCGAAGATTAAAGAGATAAGAAATATATGCAAAGATCTAGGGATGCTGCCTTGAAATTCTTCATAGATCTTCACCTCTGCCCGAACCTCGAAAGCCAAAAAGAGACCGAGCTTATGATTAGGAGATCCGCTGAGCTCGGATACAAAGCTGTCGGGGTGCCATTGCCGATAAAGAACCATAAAGATCTAGCTAAGAAGATCAGCAAGATATGCGATGAAGCAGGCTTAGATTTCATCAGTAGGATAGATTTGGAACCGTCAAATGCTAAAGAGCTCCTGAGAAACCTGAGATTTCTCAGAAGAAAGGTGGAGATAATCTCAGTTAAATGCATGTCGAAAAGCGTAGCTAGACAAGCTGCTAAGGACCGCAGAGTTGATATTTTATTCTTCTCCCCCCTAGATGTGAGGAAGAGATTCTTCGACTCGGCTGAGGCTGAGCTAGCCTCCGAAACCAACGCCTCACTCGAAATCGACATGGCCCCGCTACTTTACCTCCAAGGACACCGTAGAATCCGCCTAATCTCAAAGCTTAGAGAGGAAGTTTATATAGCGAAGAAGCATGATGTTCCAATAATCATATCCAGCGGAGCATGTGAACTTAAGCTTCTGAGGAAACCGGGAGACTTAGCTTCTTTGGGATACTTATTTGGACTAGATCCAAACGATGCAGAGAAAGCCCTATCAGAGAATCCCAGGGAGATCATTGAACGAAACAGAAAGAAGCTTAGTCCAAACTATGTAGCTCCCGGCATATACGTGATAAGGAGGGGAAAGGATTGCCCCGACGGCTGAGAAGAAGATACATTGCTGTTAAAGTTGAGAGCAACGGTGAGGTTAAGAAGGAAGACCTGTTCTATGCTATCTGGAACAATATTCTGAAGCTCTTCGGAGAGTACGGAGCAAGCCAGACAGACCTACGGCTGATAGAGTACAACCCAGAGGACAATCTTGCCGTAATACGATGCTCCCATAAATCCCTACCAATGGTTAAGGCTTCAATCACTTGTGTTACGAGAATAGGCCGAGAATCAGCTGCACTTCATGTTCAACTAGTCTCGGGGACACTAAAATCTTTAAAAAGAAAACTGTCTGAACGGATTAAGAAAGAATAGGAATCATACACGTTTCTTATTTGCGGAAAACATTAAGGAATCAGCCTGAACCTATCACGTGGAAAGAGCACGACTTCCCGTATGTTTTTGACTCCAGTAAGCATCATTACAAGCCTTTCCAGCCCTATAGCCCATCCGGCATGCGGAGGCATACCATAATCGAATGTTTGAAGATGATACTTGAATGATTCAACATGTAGTCCCTGCTCCTTCAACCTCTTTATGAGAAGATCCTTCTTATGTATCCGTGTTCCTCCCGAGGCTATTTCTATCCAACTCCACATTAAGTCGAACCCTTCACTTATCTCCGGATTGTCATCTCTAGGCTTGATGTAGAAAGGCTTCAGCTTCGTCGGCCAGTCAGTTATAAAGTAGAAATATGGATGAATTTCACCTAAAATCCGGTAGGCCGCCGTAGGTATATCCTCGCCCCATTCTATCTTCACATCTCTTTCACGAAGCTCCTCGATTATACTGTCATACGTCAACCGTTTCATGGGGAGGCTGGGAAGATCAACTTCATGCTTAAGTATCCGTAGCTCTTCTCTACATTTTTCACGGACGTTTTTGCAGACATGATATATCAATTCCTCAGCTACTTTCATCACGTCCTCCGCTGTTGCGAAGGCTTCTTCTATATCGATCGAGGTGAATTCTGTTATGTGACGTCTAGTATGCGATTTCTCAGCTCTATACGCGGGGCCTATCTCAAATACTTTCTCGAAATCTATGGTGAGTTCTTCCTTGTATAGCTGCGGACTCTGCGCCAGAAATGCCTCGCGTTCAAAATAGACTATTGGAAATAAAGCTGCCCCTCCCTCCGTGGCTGAGGCAATGATCTTCGGAGTATTCACTTCGAGAAAGCCTTTCCTCAACAGGAAGTCTCGAGTTGCCTCTAACACGGTGTGGCGGATCTTAAATATCGCTTGGCTTCTATCAGTGCGGAGATCCAGTACCCGTGCGTCGAGCCTAACATCTATATCCGCGGGAGTTTTGCCCGTGACATCAATCGGCAAAGGATGCTTCGCAACTCCAAGTATCCTTATCTCCCTAGGTATGATCTCAACTCCTCTCGGCGCCTTATCCATTCTCCTAACGATTCCTTTAACGGCTATACAGTCCTGTCTATGAAGAAGACTTGATTTTTTCAGGATTTCCTTATCTACGATTGATTCGGGAATCGTGATCTGAACCCTGCCTAATTTGTCCTGAAGAACTATGAACCTTATGCCTCCTAGGTCTCTAATGTCCCGTATCCATCCCATAACGATTACTTCTTCCCCGTCAATACCCGGGGTGACCTCTACAGTATAGTGGGATCGCCGCCAATCTCCGAGATCATCGAGCTTCATTAACAATGCACCGTGACAATTTCACAGTTAAGTTGCAAACTCAACCCTAAGAACTAAACCCTTTGCCTTCCTCGCGATATCCTTCAACGCTTCTATATACTTCATGTTTTTCTTCTTTCCTTTTAGGATTACCCTCGTTTCAGTCGTCCCATCCGGAAGCCATATATGATTTATAGTTAGGATATCCATGGGAGCAAATAAATCCTCCAAGAACTTTCTTTCATCGGATTGATACTCTAAAATCCTAACCGTCTTCCCTGTCTTCTGCTCCAAAGCCTTAATTATCTTCCCTCCATAGCTCAGAATGCGCGGGATATCGCCCCGTCCAACGAAGATCGCCAGAACATCATCAGACTCTATGGATTTGTGAAAAAATACGTCCTGAAGTGAGGGATATTCTTCCTCCAGAGAAAGAAGAAACCTTCCTATCTCTATATCTAGCTGGGAGACCTTCCCACTTTCAACTTTCCTTCTACACTTCGGACATAAGATTCCGCTTCTTAAGCAGAACTGACATAGCTCCGTTTTCACCTATTCCAGATCCCTCCAAAATAAAGGAGGTAAGGACAGTTTTAAAGTATACGCTGCTGATACTAACGCGTCAAAGTTATCTCAATGGTGCTGACGTTCGTCGATGATTCGCCTTCTCCACTCTTAAGCTCCTCAGTGCCAATAGTGATCTTTCCCACCTTCACGTCGGGCAGGAATCTTCGCCTAGCAATTTCTGCAACATCTACCGCCCGACTTATCGCCCTTCCCCTAGCCTTGATATTAACTTCCTTAGCTCCGCTATGGAATAGCGTTATGCACGCTAGAACATAGTTCATCACTGGTTTACGTCCGATCAAAACAGAGTTGCTCTCCGCCATTTCTCACCGCCTCACTCCTCAAATTAATGCCTTTGTGAAGTTATTGCTTTATAACCTTCAATAAATATCTTACGGTGTTGAAAATGATCGATCACGATGGCGCTTCAAAACCAAAACAAATATATCTCATTAAATCTCGAAAGATCATGTTAAATCTTTCAGAAGGCTACGAACGATGCCCGTTACAGATCCCATAAAAAGAAGCATAGCGCAGAAGAAGAGGCTCTTCATAAAAATATGTAGAGAATGCGGGGCTAGAAATGCGCCTACCGCCAAGAAATGCAGGAAATGCAGAAGCTATAATCTGCGATGGAAGAAGAGAGAGCGATCCCGATAAATTCTAGAGTTTTAGAATAACCTCCACGTGACAATCTTTAGGCAGCTTGATCTTTTTTCTCCAAGAGTCGCCCACAGCGATTAATGCGAAGACTCCGGAAACTTCAGCCTTAGCCTTCTTTACAAGGTTTACCAATGCGGATTGAACGTCCCCTGTCTTTATTACATCATCAACTATAAGTACGCTATCATATATTCTCAGAATTTCTACTTCATATCCTTCTGAAGTATCTTTGCCTGTAAGGTAGGCTTCGTATCCTCTGTTTTTCCACCGCCTTATCGCTTCTAAAGCTTCTCTTTCAGTTCGATACCGCTCTCTTATCTTCTTCTGTCTCCTTATAGCGTTTCTTGGCACAAAAAAAGTCATTGTGCGGCCTGACTCGCTTAGGATGCAGGTCTCCTCAAGGAAGGCTGAGACTCCCACCTCTTTCACAGGTTTCGCGATGACAAGGTTCACACCTAAAGTCTTAGCGATCAGTGTTGCAAGCGGGATTCCATCTACGGCCGCTGTTAGAACCTTCGTTATTCTTTTGCCAGCAAATCTGGCAATAGCGTAGTTCGCGGCTTGATTAAGTAATTCTACATCACTAATTATCGATGTGTTGTCAAAGAATCCGGAATCATTCCATTTTAATCTTCTCTTGATCTCATCTTCAAGATTAATGATTCTCAAAAGAACATTCCATATCTCCCTAGCTCTCTCGCTATTCGGTAAGACGTGGCCCTTAACATATCTGCTTAGAACGGTTACTGGAAGATTAGTCTCTTCCTGAAGCCTCTTGTAGGTATATTTCTTCTTTGCTATCCTAAGAAGCTCAACGGTTGCGAGGCGGAATTTTAAATCTTCAGCGCGTGTGGCCATTTCTATCACTTAGCCTGATAATTCAAGAAGTATTTATTCACAAATTTTTATACAGGAATATATCACTTTCTATCCTTTAGATTTCAGTAAAATGTACATTTTTCTGCTCTTAAAATGTTTTATTGTTTTTTCGGCACATAAATCCCCTTGCGAGAACATGTATTTACCCTTTCGGTTTTGCATCCAATTAGTCTTCTCGTTAGGATTCTCACAGCGAATATTATCCAAGCGATGAGGAGAAAGGCTGAAATCATCCTAAACACCTCTTTCATACAGACGTCCCTCAGCGCAATTTATATCAAGAATTAACGAGTAATCTTCTTGAGATAGGTAAGTTCTGAAGCGGGAATAGTAATGCTTAGAGATCCTTATGGAAGACCGCTCAAGAGCATTCGAATATCAGTTACGCAGAGATGCAACCTAAAATGTTTCTATTGCCATCTAGAGGGAGAAGATCCTTCATGGAAGGACGAGATGACTCCAAACGAGATACAAAAGATAGTATCCATCGCCGCTTCGTTTGGCATAGGAAGAGTAAAATTAACTGGCGGGGAGCCTCTTTTACGGAAGGACATAGTGGAAATAGTCGAAAAGATTCGTAATGTTCCTGGAGTAGAGGAAGTCTCGATGACGACTAATGGCACTCTACTATCCAAGTATGCCTATGACCTGAAGAAAGCTGGTTTGACTAGGGTGAACGTGAGCTTGGACACGTTAGTGAAGGAAAAGTATCGGCAAATTACCGGCGCTGACACATTCGATTCAGTGGTATCCGGAATATTGGAAGCCAGAAATGCGGGGCTCAATCCAGTGAAGATTAACATGGTGCTTCTGAAAGGATTAAATGAAGATGAATTATTTGAGATGATAGATTTCGCTCGGGAAAATGACGTCATCCTTCAGATAATCGAGTTTGAATCCCCCTATGAAAACGAAATGTACAGAAAATATCACGTAGGCCTAGATGCAATTGAAGAGTTGCTAGCGAAGATGTCCGAAAGAATAACTATTCGGGAGATGCATCACCGAAAGCGATATCATCTGCGGGGAGGGGGAGAAGTTGAGGTTGTGAGGCCGATGCATAATACCGAATTCTGCCGATACTGCAATAGGATACGCTTAACCTCTAACGGCAGGCTTAAGCCATGCCTCTTTAGAAACGATAATCTAATCGACATAGTTGGACCGCTAAGGAAGGGAGCAACGGATGATGAATTGAAAAAATTATTTTTGGAGGCTGTTAAGCGGAGAAAACCATATTTCGAATAAACGATGCATCGAAAAGACTTAGTTATGAAAGAAGTAGGGATAAAAAAGCTGAAACAAGAATTAACGCATATAAGAATGATATATTATCGCGTTTTAATATTCCGTTGAAGTCTCAGTTTCCCAAGTAGATTCATTAGAACCATAAGTGTAAGTTTCTGTATCCGTTTGTGATTCTTCTGACGTAGAAACCGTAGAGATGTGCTCTGAGGGTTCCGTTGCTATTTTGGACTCCTCTACGGATTTTTCTTCACGCTCAAATGCTGGCTTCTCTTGTTCTGTTGGCGGCTTCTCGGCTTCCACTGGCTCTGGCTTCTCAGCAGTTGTTTTCTCTATGGAACCTTGAAGAGCATTTCGTATATCATTTAATTCTCGTTTTGTGGCTTCTAACCCCAGCAGAATGGCTTTATTCTCTTTTTCGTAAGTTTCATCATCAACGTCTCCAGCAGCGTGGTGAATCTCTAGGCTTGCGAGGAGCAATTCAAGCGAACTTAGCTGACTTTCTAGCT
>JAGGUU010000035.1 GCA_021158305.1 Candidatus Bathyarchaeota archaeon | reverse complement strand
TACTTAAGAAACATGGGGCTCGAAGAGTATTTGTGGGAGCTTCTCATGCTCTACTCGTAGGGGAAGCTGCAAGACTCCTAAATGAGGCAGGCGTAGAGGAAATCGCTGGAACTGACAGCGTTATGAATAAATATGCTAAAGTTTCTGTAGCGCCGATACTTGTGAAGAAGCTTAAAGAAACACAGATTCTCTAGTTTTGAAAACAGGGAGAATAAATCATGAAAAGGAAAATTGAAGCATCCACATTTAGTTTTTTGGATGAAACCATCCGGAGACTTAATAAGCTAGGGTTGCTACTCGTTTCCGGGAATATGAAGCAAGCTAATGTCATGACTATAGGATGGGGCTTACTTGGAATTCTTTGGAGCAAACCGTTCTTCATCGTAGCAGTTAGACCCTCAAGGTATACTCATAAATTCATAGAGGAAACCGGAGATTTCACAGTGAATGTTCCGAGAAGAGATATGGAGGAAACAGTCACCTATTGCGGAACCGTTTCCGGAAGAGAACACAACAAATTCGAGGAGAGAGGATTGACTCTGCTCCCTAGCAAAAAAGTGAATTCTCCTATAATAGAGGAATGCATAATCAACTACGAATGTAAAGTTACTTACAAGACTAAGGTTGACAAAGAAGAACTATCGCCGAGCATCCTTTCACTATGTTATCCTTACGGAGACTATCATACATTATATTTCGGTGAGATCTTAATGGTCCATGCAGATGAAAACTTAGATAGCGACTAAATTTCTTGCTTTTCGCTTTCCCATAGGACCACTACGTTATTCTTAGCCATATCCGGAGATGCTCTTCTTGATGTTAAAGATAGATATGCATGTCCACACGTGGTACTCCGACTCTGAAGCATCGGTTATTGAGGTGTTGAGGGAGGCAGAACGTAAGGGTCTAGATGGATTAGCAATAACGGATCACTGGACCATTAAAGGCGCGATTGAAGCGATGAAGAAGAGAGGAAAACTCATCATTATACCGGGGCAAGAAGTTGAAACCAGTCATGGCGAGATCTTAGCTTTGGGAATAAAGAATAAAATAGAAGATAAACTACCCATCGAAGAGGCTATAGAAGCAATACATGCGCAGGGCGGGTTAGCCGTAGTTCCTCATCCGACAATTCCCTTATTTAGCGTCCTGAACGAGGAGGAGATGAAGACTCTTCCCCTCGATGGAATAGAAGTCTTCTCAGCTATAACTCCCATCCCTGGATATTTTCTAAGGAAAAATGTGGAATTAGCCCGTAAGCTAAGATTGTCTATGGTGGCTGGAAGTGACTCCCACTACGCAGAGACCGTGGGAGACGCGTATACAATAATTTATTGTAGGAGTAGGAAAATGGATGAAGTTCTTCGAGCTGTTAAGCTCGGGCAAACTTCTATAGGCGGGAAGCCTTCAGATCTCATATTTAAGTGGAAGACCGCTAAAGATGTTATTCTACATATTGCTTATGATCTCCTTGTAGACAGAAAGTTTTCTGAGATTAGACGAAGGAAACCATTACGTTACTTCTTTAGGAAGGAGCATAGTTTTCTATCATCTTAAGTTTCAATCAATCTTTTCTGTCCAACACCAGTTAGTCTCCACTTGTAAGGCTTCTTGCCGCTTCTAGCGACAATGCATTCTTTTTCCATGAGGTGAAGATGATGTAGAACCGAGGAGTAGCTAAGGCCCGATTTCTCACTTATCAAATTAGCATTTAGTGGAGACCTCTCTAGAAGCTCCACTATCCTTGTTCTAGCCTCTAATCCAGAGCATATATTCTTCGTTCGTAGCAGAAATGCTTTGGGATGATAATCTCGCCTACGCATCCTAAAAAATCTATGCTTTTATTATCAAAAATATTTTCGCCTATGCTTTCATAAACCTAGAGAGTCTCATCTGTTTAGTCTCCTCTCCGCTCTCGAAAAGAGACCTTATCTCCTCCTCTATGAGATGAATTCGCTGAGCATAATACTTTGATATCTCGTATCTTTCTATCAAGTTTCGAGCATCCTTAAGATACTTTTCTATACCGCCGCGATAAACCGTTAATGTAAGTTCGCCACCGCATTCTGGACATTTGCCTATTAAGGGAACTCTACGAAATCTTTTGTTGCATCTTTTACATCTAAAACTCTGAGAGGCGTAGGCACGCAGATTTCCGGAAATATCTCTGAGAAAATGCGTAGTCAATACTATCTTTGCTACACTCTTAGCATCTACTGCCTGAATCTTTTCCGCGAGCTGAAGCTGCGCTCTAAGCTTGTCCCTCATCTTTTTTATTTTTTTGTACTGACTCTCACGATTCGCCTCATTAATATTAGAGGTGGGAACGGTGAATCCGAATCCTTGGAGCTGCTTCTCGCTTCCAAATCTTTGCTTAACTATATCTATTTTCTCCATAAATAACCTAGCATTTGAGCCTTTTAGTGTCTCTTCATAAAAAGAAAGAGGATACCTTGATGCAACATCAAATTCGTGAGCTTGCCTCTGAACTTCCTGTGGATTAATAATTCGAATAATAAACAGCGGAGAGTCCATTATGCCGCCTATTCGATCGGGAAGGTATTCCCTCGAGAAATTAAGGAATGCATCAAGAGCAAGCATTATGCTGTCTTCATCTCCATCACAGTCTCTGCGTTTGGCTGAATGCCAGAAGGGATGTGCAAAGCACACATTCAAATCAGTGAAGCCTATTATTCTACCGAGAACGCCAGCGCACGTATGAGGAGCTAATCCTATCACTATCTTCCCGATCAGATCTTCAGGACGGCTGATTTTATAGAAAGGAGGTAGGTGATAAACTTTCTCTAAAAGCTCATCAACGAACCTTGCTGTACGAATCAAATAATCTATGCTCCTTCGCGGAATTATAATATCCTGAACCTTCAGCTCGCATATTTGATCAGGATCTACAAGAGGTCGACCCAAATAATCATGGGTGTACCCGAGTTCTTTAAGCCTTTTAATGGAGCATCCGATTTCCTTAGGTTTGAAATGTGTTAGGGGAGCATTTGTCATATCAAATCTAACCGTTCCATCCTTATATACGGAGAGAGAGTATTTCGCTCTTAGAATCCCTTTTTCGATTATTTCTGGAGTTCTCGTCTTGTTTGTTAAACCCTTAACTCCCTTAACATGTTTGGGTCGGTATCCAATCTTTCTGCAGGCTTCTTCAACTATTTCTTTTAGGGGTATTATTTGCTCATCATAGCATACTGCCTCAACATTACACACTGGGCAAAGATTTTTTTCCAGTGATCTTCCACATCTTGGACAAGTGAGTTCTTGGATTGTCTCTGATCCGCATTTAGGGCAGAGACGCATGAAAGTTAAGGTTTGACACTTTGGACATCTCCTCTTAGATATAGTAACGCTTATCGACCCCTTTTCACACGCCCTCATTATATCTCTTTGAGAACCACCTTGTAATCCTACAGGAAACAGAACATGTACAGGGGGACTCATCTCCCTCTTGCTTGCCTTCTCTGGTCGACCGACTCTTGCTCCAACAAATGTTGGAGCTTTATCTCGTATCTTCACTCCAGACAAATTATATAGATTTTCAAGTGTTGACATCTCATCATTTATCTTTACGTTCTTTAAATTGTGAATTCCAAGGGTAAAGGAGAAGGCGAAGGCATCGTCACCTTCTATTGAGATATCATCCCCAGATATTCTATGAGGAAGACAGATGCGCTCAAGAATCTCTTTTATCCTCTGATCCATTCTTCCCCTAATCTTCTTTATTTTTCCATCAACTTTCTCTATCTTTGATTTTGATAACCAGTTGTGAAGTTCACGAATCTCGCATGGACGAATATTCGACCAGAAATATGTATAGGCTGGATGTAAAGGAACTTGGAGAACTTGGCTTATTCTAATAGCTTCGTCTATGCTCGGTACGTTATCGAATGGGTAATTGATATATTTCTGAAGAGTCTCAAGTGGGATCGAAACCTTAGCCGCAGCTTCCTTTAGATTCCCATTAAACTTTTCGTTTATTATTTCCCTAATCTCCTCTGCCCACCATTCTTCAACATAACCCGATGGAAGAAGATCTTTATTGTTATACAAGAAATCTCCAAAGCTTACTAGAAGATCGCCGAGGAAAAGAATCTTGTCGATTTTATCTTTGATATTGTTAAAGTTTTTGTAAGAAACCTTAACTACTGATCCATCTTTGAGCCTCACGATTGGCGGTTCAATAGAATCCACAGATAAAACTATCCCGGATTTACCTGGAGTCTCAATCTTAAGCTGAGTGCCGCCTGCTAAGAAATTTTGAAGAACCCTCATTGTTAGGGGATGGACGGCTACGGCTGCAAGTCCTGTATTCCTCGCTCTGCCATAGCGAAGTCTGAATCCGCCCTTTGCAGAAGGAAAACTTAGAATTGGGCGGCCAGCAGGAACATCCTCCATAAAACCTGACTTCTTCCTAGAAGACTCCTTAATCTCTCTTAGCCATTCCCACCCTTTAATCTTGAGACTTTCTACAACCGCTAAAACCTTTGCTGCTCTTCCTATTATTCCATCATTAACTACACGTAATGCTCCTCCACGCAGACAGTTTGTCTCAATACGTGGGAGGTTCCTGTAAGACGAAACTTCAATATTATCTGAGGGAATTCCCGTTATCTCAACAGGTATATGTTTTAACGCCTTTCTAACATCATCATCCGAGACGCGATATTGGAAACGACCAACTTCTCTTTCATAAAGTCTTAGCTCCTCTATGAAACGATTAATCTCTTCTTCGGTTGGTTTGTAGCGGTCTAACCCAAGAAGACGGCGAACAAAGTCGGCTACAACTGGTGTTAGAGCAGTTTCAGTTCCTCCAGCTGAACGTATTGGGCCTGCAAAGTATATGGCCAAATAACGTGATCCATCCATGTTTGATTTTATTAATACTTTGGCTATACCCTCAGAGTATACGGCGGCTGTAACTCCCTCTGTAAGAATTGCAAGAGCAGTTCTAATAGCATATGTAGCTGATGTCTCCTCATCAAACTTGCCGAATCTTCCAGTCACTATTTCCTCGGCGATTTTGAAGGCTACTTTTTCTCTTGGCATCTTCCTTGATAAAACCCGTATTCTCTCAGCAAGTTTTGGAATTCCTATGAACCCTTCTACGAGCCCTGCAAGATCCTCCGCTATTCTTATCTCTGGATAAGGCTTCGGATCATACCCAGCTTTCCTAGCAATGGCAGAGATTTTAATAATCTCATTTAAAGCATTTTCAAGACTAGAAAAATATTCCTTATATTCATTTGTTAAGCCCTGAATCAACTTTCTCACGTAAACTCAATTCACTCAACGTGAATTCTGCAGAGAATTATCGTTGGCCATTTATCTATTGGGCGACCGACAACTCGATGATACATTTTCTTAGCGATCTCTTCTCTGCGTTTAACACATTCTTTACATCGCTTATGTCTCATATCTGATGGACCGTCACATTTGCCGCAGTTAAGAAGCAGAGCCTCCCCGAGGCCTCTTAGATTTGTCCATGTAAATTCCCGCTCATCGAACTCCGGTTCAAAGTCAGGCCATATATCATATAAATCATCTTGTCCCAGTATTTTCTTTAAGGATGCGAAGTAATTCTCAAACGATGTCAATCCTCATCCTCCCCTTCACCTGAGCTAGACATATATCTATGTGATGCTCCCTCTTTTATGCCTTCCAGTA
>JAGGUU010000149.1 GCA_021158305.1 Candidatus Bathyarchaeota archaeon | reverse complement strand
CTCCCCAAGTGATCTCTAACGTGATATACAAGATCTCAGGCGGGATCTCGCTATTCATCAGGATAGTTGCCATGGTTTCCTTACTTGTAGCATCAGTTGGGATAATAACTACGCTTCAGACATCCGTGATGGAACGTGTTAGAGAAATCGGCTTACTAAAGGCTTTAGGATTCACTAACAGGCTTGTCCTAGCGGTCTTCCTATGTGAGGCGACGATAATAGGAATCGTAGGCGGTGGAATAGGAGCGGTCTTCGGCATGGCTCTCTCCTACGGGATGAGCTGGGTACTTGGCAGAAGCCTAAATATAGAACTGTCATCAAATGGAGGAAACCTACTTAATATAGAGATAGTTCCAACGTTCGACGTCTGGAACATAGTTTCAACGTGGATCCTCTGCATAGTGCTGAGTATGATCTCAGGATTCTATCCATCTTGGAGAGCGTCACGTCTAAACCCAGTTGAGGCGTTAAGGCGTGAGTAGATAGTGAACTCTCCTGGAAGGTTTTCTCTAATTTTCCCTTTAGACGAGTATTTCCTAAGTGCAACTATTTAGGTTAAGCCCTCTGTCCTCACTTATTCAGCGAATATTTCTTTCGCTTTTCTTTCATAAATGCGAAGAGCCGAATCAGTGAAGAGAACGAAGACTACCTCTTCTAACTTATCCTCTTCCTCCAGAAACTTCTTAGTTGTCCTCAGCGCTATTTCGGCCGCCTCTTCCATCGGGTATCCATAGGCCCCTGTACTTATCGCTGGGAAGGCGATAGTCTTCAGTCCCTTCGAGACTGCTAGCATCAAAGAGTTCCAGTAGGCATCAGCTAGGAGTTCTTGTTCCCCATGCTTTCCTCCGCGCCATATAGGGCCAACTGTGTGGATCACGTACTTGGCCTTCAGATTTCCTCCAGTGGTTATTACTGCTTTTCCAGTGGGTAATCCGTTAGGCCATTGTGTTTCTCGAATCTTCTTGCATTCCTCAAGTATCTTCGGCCCGCCCTTTCTATGAATAGCTCCGTCTACGCCTCCTCCACCCATCAGACTTCTGTTCGCGGCGTTGACTATCGCATCTGTCTCCTGCTCCGTTATGTCTCCTCGGATTATTCGAACCTTTACGTTATTAATCTTAAACTCCACCAAGGCATCCCCCTAAACAGTTAACTCTAGAGCTGCCATTAAAGCTCTATCACGTAACACGCATATTTTTTCTTTGTGAGTAGAGCTTGTAGCGTCCATCGTGTTTCCTAAATGAACGGATTTTTCTATGCAAGGTTTCCTTGAAAGCCTTCAAGAGAGGAGAATATGACTGCCGATGAAATGCTTGAGTTTACAGATTCCAGCAGATTTGCGGCGATAACGTGAGGGAAACTCATACTGAGCAGGATATCGATGAATCTTGCAGATATAATTCGCAAATATATTTAGCACCATCTAAGCCTATTATAGTTAGAGATGGCTTTAGGAAACTTGGAAGTAGGAAGATTGTCTTTTAGATCTGAAGTTAAAGTTGAAATCGAATCGCTGGAGAACAAAGATCTAATTATAAGGTTCAACAGCGAAGTGATAGACGATCTAAGAATAAAGAGGCACGGCATCCCTGCTGAGAAGATGGGAGGAGAAGCTCGTCAACTTTTGGCAGCAAGTCTTGCCACATGCCTTTGTTCAGCATTTCTATCGATTCTAGACTATGCTGGAGTGAAGTATAGGAGGCTTCATGGAGACGTTACTGTTCATACCGGAGAAGATGGAACAGGACATTTGCGCGTAGATGAGATAAAGATTGACTTAAAAGTTGAGATTCCTAAAGATAAAGATGTAGCGGAGGGCTTTAGGAGAGCGGAACGAATTATTAGGCGTGGATGCTTAATGAGTAGAAGCCTAGAGAGAGGAATAAAAGTCAGCTATGAGATAAAAGGGATAGAAGTCTCAAGCTAAATTATGGAGGGGGCTTTCATGCCTACATGTGCTGAATGCATTTATGCCGAGCTTCAATGTCCACCAGTCGTGATGTGTCGAAAGAAAAAGATATTTATGTATCTTGATTCTCCATCATGCGAGGATTTTAAGCCAGTGAATGAAAAGGAGCGTCAAGCATAACTGTTAAGCTCGATGTTGAAGAGACATATGTCTCTTCTCAAACTCCATAGCCATCAGATCCCCTGGAGACGGAGATAGAGACGTTATGAATCCCCTCAGTTTTTTCTCCATCTCGTCTGCTTTCTCCGTTTCTTCATCAGTTAGGACTTCCTTTTCAGACTGATGCCTATATGGCTCATACTTCGCTGGCTCGGGTGGAACAAAGTTCGGATCATACCTGTAAAGTTCCGGCTTCTCTTTATCTCCTGCCCTTTTCGGCTCAAGCCACATATAGAAACTCCACTTCCCATCTCTTATGCTCCAAGCTCTCCTATAATAGCCGCTTATCCCAAACGTTGCGCCGTCTTCTTCTCCTCGCATCACTGGCATCAAATTTCTGCCCTGCATTACCTTCGGCACATCTATGCCGAAGAGGCCCAGAACCGTTGGAGCTACGTCTTGAACGCCAACGAATGATCTTATGCGTTTGTTTCTTATCCCTACTTTATCCGGAAGACGAATGATAAACGGAATATGCGACAGCTCATCGTACGGCCACGGCCTAACCTTCTTGATTATCCCATGCTCTCCAAGAGGCTCACCATGATCTGATAGGAATATTATAGCCGTATCCTCAAAAAGACCCAGCTCATCCAGCTTTTCGAAGAGCAGACCGGTCCACTTGTCGCATAGGGAAACTGTTCCGGCATACTGGGCCCTCACATGCCGTATCTCGGCTAGTGACCAGTCATCAATGGAACCTCCACCCCATATTATTGGAAGACCATCGTACTCTGGAACCGGGTACATGTCAAGATACTCTTCCGGCGGATCCCATGGCTCATGCGGGTCGAAGCTATCAATTAAGAGGAAGAACCTCTCATGCTTACCATTAGAAACTATTCTTTCAAGCCATCTTATAGATGCTTCAATTACCCGTGCTATGTGATGATCCTCCTCGCTTTTCCAGTGCGCCCTGTTTCTCAGGTACTGCATGAACTGTTCCTTAACAATGCTTGGGGACTGACCTGGATATGCCGGATGCCAGTTCTTCTCGCTGTACTTGGATAAATCAATCTTCACATTTAGATCAACTATCCAGGGATCAGACTCCTGTCCCCTAATCCACTCTACGTAATCGAACCCTCGGCTGAAGCCCATCTGGGGTTTGTGCATATGATAAGTATCAGATATTAGAGCTGTGGTGATGCCTTTGTCCCAGAGAACTTCAGGGAGAACAACATCCAGCTGCTCGAGAGGCTGCCATCCCCTAAATGGCAACGTATATCGTCCAGTTAGCAAGGCAACCCTCATGGGTATGGTGGGCAATCCCTCAGAATATGCAGAGTCGAAGACTATCGATTCAGCGGCGAATCTATCCATATTTGGAGTCTTGATCCATTCATTTCCATAGCATCCAAGATGGTCCTTCCGCAAGCTATCCTCAACAATTACGATGACATTCATCTAACTCAGCCTGCCAAAATAAACTTCAACATCAAAATATTTATTCTGCAAATAAAGATAACGGCTTCGCGAAGCTTGAAAGTTTTAATCACGGTGGTTCTTCACTCATAATATTCAGTTAGGGCTTGCTGATCTGACCTCTTGGCTTTAGAGATCCTTTCCCATTCCTCACGTTTGAAGAATCCTCCAACCTGTTCCTTGATCCTCTTCGCTATCCTCGGTCCTATTGACGGAAGATTTGATAATGATTCTATTGAGGCTTTTCTTAAGTCCTCTATTGTTCTGAAGCCTGCATTAAACATGATTCGAGCTCGAACTCTGCCAACACCATCAAGCCTAGCGAGCGGGATAAGCTCTGGCTTCACGCCTTTAACGACTCTTTCTCGGAGCTCCGCTATCTTTGGCAGAATATCTCTTTGACCTAGCAGCTTCGCTATCTCTTGAGAAGCGTAGAGAAGCCATTCGCTTGTTGAGATCAGCTGGTAAAGATCTCCGGGCTCAACCCCAAACATTTCGATTATCTCATCTTCAGACTTCTCCTCTATCCATGACTTCAGAACCCATGCAGTTTTAACTTCCCCCAAGAATTCTTCGTAGGCTATGCTGTCAGCCCATTCATCCGGCTTCTCAAACATTAATTCATCCTTGTGCCTCTCCAAAAACATCGATACTCTATCGATTTCTCTATTTGAGCATCTTATCTTTGGAAACATATCCGGTGTATGAGCGATCATGTGGAGAAAACTTATCTCGCTCGTCTTTGGAGCTCTCATCAGCAGACCGTCTCTTATGATTATCGCTGATAGAGGATCAATATATAGCTGAGAGACTCTTCGTCCAAAGCGTGTAGCATGGATCTCGGGTCCTTCAACCGTTATCATATCCTCCTTGTATAGGAATTTTAGGATCTTAGCTATGAGTCCCTTCAACGCTCTGAGATCATACTGGTACGCGTACAGAGTCCTTCCAAAGAAGTCATATATACCTTGTTCTGAACGGGCAAATTCTGAAGCTATAGTCGCCAAGACATGAGATCTTAAGATTCTTTCAACTCCGAGCTTTGACCATATTCTCTCAGGCTTGGCAAGAACAAAGCTCTCAAAGAGATAATCTCTCTCCTCCTCTGTCTTCGCGATTAAAACAGACTCGCCAATCTCGTCGTATTTAGGCCTTCCAGCCCGTCCAACCATCTGCTTATACTCAAGGACGCTTATTGGGTAATAACCATATCCCGGCTCGTATCGCCTGTAAT
>JAGGUU010000029.1 GCA_021158305.1 Candidatus Bathyarchaeota archaeon | reverse complement strand
TATGCTGGAGGTCGACTCTATCTGGTCGAGTATAACGGGAACAAAGTACTCGTCTTTAACAAGATGCCTGACTCTCTTCTCGACAAGCCAGACTTTGCCATAGGAGCCCCAGACATATACACCAACACCTTGGAAACACACTTCTTCATAACGAATCCTGTTCCCATCTCCGACGGCGAAAGCCTATTCGTGCTATCAGACTTCGACCGGAAGCTTTATGTTTGGAGAAGACTTCCGGATGAAAGCGGCGCCTGGCCAGACATAGTTTATGACTTCGGCATTTATCAGCCTTGGGACGGGGCAATCTATAAGGATAAGCTCGTGATAGCTGGAGAAGCAACAGTTCTAATCTGGGATGCCATACCTAGAAATGGCGAGCTGCCAAATAGAAAGTTCGTCGGCGGCATAGGGAATGTCGAGTTCAAGAGGCTAAGAGGAGTAGCGCTTGACGATAAATACTTCTATCTAGCCGATGAGGAAGCCGGAAAAATCTACGTCTGGAATGGCATACCTGAGAGCAACTCGACAGATCCTCTCTTCTCCTTGGACGTTGAGCATGTTCGCAGAATAACTAGCGACGGTAAATACTTGGCAGTCACACAGGGCAGCTTGATACGTCTCTTCGAAGTGGATAAGCTCAGCCCCGACTCTAAGGGAATCCCCGTGGAAGGCGCTCATGTCAATCTAGCGGAACACGCTTTGGTTGCAAAGGGTCATCTATTCGTTGCAGACACTTGCAACAGTCGCGTTTTAGCTTGGCGAAACATCTCTGACGCCATTGCCGGCAAGCCGCCGGATGTTGTGTTAGGTCAAGAAGAGCTTGTATCTCTTCGTCCAGAAGAAGTTCGTCCACAAATAGGTAGGGACAAGCTCTTCTGGCCTGCAGCTCTCTCCTTCGATGGCAACTATCTCTGGGTTGGAGAGTATAAGTTCTCCAATCGACTGCTAAGGTTCAGCCCATCCCTCGCTTCACAGAAGCATATTGAGACTATAAGCATTCCGGTATATCCCGGTGCCCAAAGCACATATCTTCCCGATGAAGTGTGGATCGATATGGACGTGCCAAGCGATGCCGATCGTCAAGCCTACATGGCCTCTGCAACTATTGATGAAGTCTCAGAATGGTACAAGAAGCAGATGGCAGAATGGACTATCATGAAAGAGGAATCCTTTTTTGAGAAGGAGAAAAACATTAGACTACATTATGTTTTGTTAAAGAAAGACGCTCACGGAGCTTACATATTCATAATGAAAGACCCCCACATCCCAGAGCCGGACAAGGTCGTAATAGGGATTGCATCCGGATCATGGGAGCTTCTTAAAGACTGCCAGCCAGTAATGATTGGAGCAAGACCCAAAGGTGAAGGCGCACCTTATCCGGTTGAGCCGCCATTCACGTATCTTCCGGAGCTAGGTGAGGGAAACGTAACCTTCACCGTCAGTCTGGTCGAGTTAGACGCGATAGACTGGATTGAACCTTTAGGAAGGATGAACGCTCCTTCCGGGCATGTAATACCCACAGAACACGGAGGCTTCATTCTTAAGAATCCATCTATGAAATATCAGCTTAGAGCGCCAGCCGACGGCATAATATTCGAAATAATATATAAAACTAAATACGACGAGTATCAGCTGAGACTGGCTCACTCGAACACCTTTGTCAGCGTCTTCGATCACGTATCCGAACTCAGCGATCTGGTTAAGCAGGGCCTTCAAGAGGGTGAAAAATTCTCTGAGACCCCAGATAGGGTTGATTATCGTGTTAAGATACCTGTGAAGGCGGGCGATATTCTCGGAACCGTTGGAGGGCATGCAGATTACGTCGTTGGGTTTGACTGGTGCGTCTACGACAAAGACGTCTATAATAGCTTCGTAAATCCCAAAAGATACAATCTCAAGTTCCTGCATGGAACACACTTCATCCCATACTGTGAAGAATCATTAAAGAAGCAGTATTTATCTAAGCTTCCGAGAACGGCAGAGCCTAGATATGGAAAGTTCTGTTATGATCAGCCTGGAAAACTTGTTGGAAACTGGATGTCGGAAAGATTGCCTGAAGGCGACCCTGACGTTTCATGGGATGCAGCACTCGCATTCGCCTATGACCCCCTCAATCCTTCCAGGCTGCTTATAGGAATAGGCGGGGACCTCATTGGAGAACGCGCAACATATATGGTTCATGATAATGCACCGGACCCGGCTGATATCGACGTTTCATCAGGGAAGGTAATCTACTATTTAGAGCCATACGATACAAACCCGGATGCTCCGAGAATCACTCTGCTAGTTCAAATGATAAGCGATGAAAAGATAAAAGTTGAGGCATTCAAAGGATGGATCAAAAATCCAGAATTCACAGAAAACGCACGCTACTACACAAGATAATTTAAAACACATTCTTAAACCTACAACTTACGCGTTGAACTAGTAACAAATAGTGCCTCTTCTCTCAATAAAAGGAATTAGTAATTATGAAAGAATTCGTTCCAGATTGCTCATGGAATTTACCAGTAAAAAATCAAACTCTTCTTAGCTCATCCGTGTGAACATATTTGCGAAAAATAGAAAAAGGGATTGGGAAGTTACTGCCATGTAAGGTGAGGTTTGTTTTCATTGTGCGAAACCGCGTATTCATATGTAGATATTATGTAAACGTTGCCAGGCTCAGCATCTTCGTTTGATGTCTTCAACAGCAATGCCAGATATCCATCGGAGGTCTTCATGTCTTGGATCACAGATTCTTTAATCACTACTTTAAACCATTGATTCTCTGAGGGACTTACAGATCCAACCTTCACACCGGTTCCTATCAGGTTCCAGAGATCGGAGACATCGGTTGGTTCCTCTCC
>JAGGUU010000005.1 GCA_021158305.1 Candidatus Bathyarchaeota archaeon | reverse complement strand
GCGTAGAATCCATACGCTAGGAACATATGGGGTAGTCTTCTGCGAGGTGCGAACCTTAAGTTCTCAGCGAGTATATCGATGCTTCCTTTGAGCGTCCATGCGCTCGGCGACCTATAATGTATACAGTATGGGTCATATGTTGCTATAACTCTATAGCCTTTCCCTTCAATCCATTCCTTAATGAACATATCTTCAAATACGTGCAGTTCTCTTGGAATATTTATATCTTCGACTGCTTCACGTCGCACTAACATGTCATGTGTTCCTCCCCTCATATAGAAGATCTTCCTCGTCACAGTTAAGAAGAGCTTTAAAGCAGCTGAGTGTTGGAGGCCGTCCCATATCTCTATGCCCCATATGCCCCCCACATCATCCTTCATGAATCTTTTAGCCCTTTCATACCATTGATTGCAGAGTACTACGTCGCTGTCTACGAAGGCGAACCATTCGGTGCGAACTTCCCTTATGCCCTTCATTCTAGCGCTACCACGTGTGCCGTTATCCATCAATAGAACCACGTTGCCGTACCTCTCCCTAAATCTCTCAATTATTTCAAGTGTAGAATCAGTTGAGTATCCGTCGACGATTATTAAGCGGTTAACTGGAAGATTTTTATAAATAGAATTTAAGCATCTCTCCAAAACTCTTTCACTATTTTTTGTAAGAACAACAACATCTACTTTTTCGCTGCTTGCCTCGCCATGTTTCATAGCGAGTTCTTCTACTCCATTAGCATATAAATAAATTTGTTATATCCTCATGGAGCAGCTCAGATGAGCTGGAAGTGGAATTCCTATAGTTCAACAAGACTTTTATTAGTGAATAGGCGAAAACGATAATATTCACAGATACTTATCCAGAAGATGAACGATTCTAGCACATGTGGAGAGTAACATAAGATTTGATTACATTCAGTAAAGCCTTAAGAGTAGTCTCACGAGCTTTAACTCCTAACAAGCCATATCACGTTCAGTGGATGATTACGAGAAAATGTAATTATCGTTGTAGGGGCTGTAGTGTCTGGCGCGAGCAGGATGAAGAGGAACTCTCAACGGAAGAGATCAAGAAGGGACTGGACATCCTTAGAAAGATCGGTGTTTTAGAAGTCACTATATCGGGCGGTAATCCTCTATTAAGACCTGACATCGACGAGATCATAGAATATGCGTCTCGCTTCTTTATCACCACGGTATATGATAATGGAAGTATGGCTGGAAAGAAAGTCGAAGCTTTGCGTAACGCGGATTTCGTAGCGATCTCAATAGATAGCCTAGATCCGGAGAAGCATGATTACATAAAGGGTGTTAAGGGAGCATGGAAGACGGCTATGGCATCTGTTGAAAAGCTTCATGAGGAAGGAATCAACGTTGTCGTTTCACCGACGATTTCGCAGCTTAATCTTCATGAAGTAGCTGACTTCACAAGGTATTTCGTGAATAAGGGTATCCCAGTCTGGTACTGCTTGTATTCCTATGACGTCATGCAGAGCTCGGATGAATTATTCAGTATTGGTAAAGAAGATGAGGAGTTTTCGATAAGAGATAGGAAGCTCATGACGGAATTATGCGATTTCCTACTGGAAATGAAGAGGAAAAATAGCGGCATTCTAATGACTACCAAGACACTTAAAGCCATCAGAGATTACTATTCAAGTAATAAAAGAACTTGGAAATGTCATGCATTGCGAAGTTTCTTCATGATAAATCATCGTGGAGAAGTTGCTGGTTGCCACTTACAGAAGCCTATCGCCTCAATCTTTGACTTGCCGAAGCTTTGGAACAGCAAAAAGTTTAACGAGCTGAGAAAGAGATATAGCAAATGCGAAAAATGCGCCTATCTATGCTATATTTTCTACTCACTTCACGGAAGCGTCATAGGAAACCTACAAATCGCTAAGGATAGGTGGAGAAGTATCCGGTTTTTTCTGAGACAAAAGCCACGAAGAACCCATATTTTTAGTCCGGCAGATTCACCACCTCTTAGTCTTCTCGAAATCTGATGAATCCCGCGAGATGGCTTAATGCATCAAGAATTAAAGTTTTATCCACCACCACAAGTATGTAAGACCAAAACAAGCATGTTTTAGCATTTTACTAATTTTTTACCACATTTCGTATAGAGGGAGCTTCCGTAGCGATTCCATAATCCGATTTTTCTAGAAGCGATCTTTGAACAATATATATATACATTGAAGAAAAACAAAAGGATAATAGAGCAATGATCATTATCAACAGTAGCTAGAGAGTTCCTGGAAATTTGGCTACGAAACAAAAGGCTGGAGAAATTATGCTTGAGAATAATAAAAAACATGAAAAATAACCGGAAAAGGAATAACCTTTCTATGGAAGCTTTACTCTGGTTGGATAGTCTCTGCCAGATGCGCTGTGAATCTTGAAGTCTACCCAAGTTCCAGGCGTGCATCCCTCTATGCCCGTGGCACCGTTATATTTCTCAACTTGGACAAGCAGCGTCTTTGAGCCTCCTTTCGTAACTGAAATGCTGATACTTGAGAGATCAACGACCTCTCCATCCGTATAGAGTCTGATGCTGCTCGAGTTATATCCACTGAGCGGAATTCCATTAAGGAATATATTATCTATCGTAGCATCCGCTGATCCCGTATTCTTAAGCTCAATCGTTATGTTCCATCCCCCGTTAGTGAAGAGAGTGGAGCTCCACCTTGCGTAGGATGTTGGAAGTTCTATTTGTTCGAATTTTGTGTATCCTGTGACTGGTTGAGGAGATTCTATGCCTATCGAAGAATCCCCGTAAGTTGGTAATCTACAATAGTATGTATTTCCGTTTTCAGTTGTGAATGAAAAAACGAGTTCGTCTAGGTTATTTTCTAAATGATATGTCTTAAGATATGCTGTTACTAGAGCAAATTCGCCTGGTAGAATTTTGTTATCATTTTCTATGATCCATCCGGGACTGGAGCTATTAAAGTAACCGTTTATTTGAATATTTGACAAAGTGACGGTTGAATTACCAATGTTATAGACTAGGAGTTGAATTCCTTCTCCAGCAAGACGTCGTCCTGGAATAATAAACAACTGTTCGCTGACTCTACTCTCTAACAATTTTATCCGTGTATCTAAATCCGACGGTGAGTTTGCTAATCTCTCAAAAAGGTTTGGTAGCCTCTCAAAAAGATTCAATGTTCCCGACCAGTAACCACTACTAAAGGCGACAGCAGTGCATACGATAAAAATTACAATAAATGAGGCGGTTCTATTCATAGATATCCTTTTTCCATTCTAAAAGATGATAGTAAATAACTTATGAACAGCAAATCTATTTCAAGCATCAATAAAACAGTTATGCTCCACTTATCGAGTATATCCTTTTTCTTGCAGGGATATACATATTATGTTTGTTCTATTCCTTCCTTACGTATATCCTTCTTATAAAAGGGATATGCTGATTCTAAGCGTATTCTACTTGTCCTGCATAATTCCACAATATCCTTTGGTGTGTGTTCCTCTCCCCTTGAGGGGGGAGAAGTGAGAACTATATTCTCGGAGAGAGGTAGCCGTATGTGTTGAATCATTCTATATAGATTCTTCTTCCAAGCCACACCTCAAGCCTTGTTTCTGTCCTGCTTCAGCTAGCTCTGTATCTTGCTTTGTCAAGCCATATCTTTAGCATGATTTTTGGTGGTGATGGATTAAAGTTTTATAGAAAAAGTTAGACTTGATGAAAGGTTCGTTCTCGAGGTTAGAAACGTAGAATGGTTTAATGAAAGGCGGTTTAGCCTGGTTTCATGTCATGAGATCATTTGGATAAGTTGATTCTCCAGAATCTCCCGCATGAAGTTTTCAACACTAATGGAAGAGTATATATGAGGATGCATGATGGAACGTTCTGGTATGATCATGTTTTTCGCGATGAAGAGAAGCGAATTGTCAAGTAAGAGTTTTTTTGTCTGAATAAGGTATTGATGTTGAGCTATGCTGTATATAGTCTACACTACGGGGCAATGT
>JAGGUU010000067.1 GCA_021158305.1 Candidatus Bathyarchaeota archaeon | reverse complement strand
TTGGCGCCGGGGAAGGGATTCGAACCCTTGAGGCCCGTGAGGGCCACTGGATCTCGAGTCCAGCGCATTTCCGCTCTGCCACCCCTTGTTGGGCTTTGGGAAGCCTGGCAACGGGCATACCCCGGCAAGCTTTTGAATGTCTTCTCTTCGTAAAAATTTTTTGTTCTTTTTTGCAGGAACCATAAAGTATTTCTTAGCTTATGATGTTATTCTCCTTGGTTTAGGGATGGTTAGGTATGCCTTATTGCCCTGAATGTGGGGGTGTTATGCGCTATATCAGTCTTACGAAGCAGTATGTGTGCGAAAGCTGTGGGTTGACGCTTTCTCCTCAGGAGCTAATAGAGATGCGTGAGCGGATGAGGAACCGCGTTCCGCCTGAAGACGAGAAGAAGAGATATTATAAGGAGTATCTTAAGTGGTGGCTCTCTAAGAAGAAGCAATAAGAAACATAAAAGGATCCCAATAGGTCATCTCAGAATACTATATTGGCTCTCCTCTCCTTTTTATGAGATATTGAATCATAGCTTTTAAGTTGAAGAATTCAATATAAGAAACGATAAGATGATTATGTGAGATTTCGCGATGTGCCTTTGAGAATGTTTCGGTGGTGATTCTTATGTCTGGGGAGAGGAATATCGAGATAATATGTGTTGGAAATGAGTTACTTATAGGAAAGACCCTCAATACAAATGCTCATTGGCTTGCTAAGAGAATAACAAGCTTAGGGTTAAAGGTGCGGAGAATAATAGTCGTTGGCGACGACTTGGAAGAGATATCCTCAGCCATCAGAGAGTCCATAAATCGGAAGCCATGTTTTATCATCATAACTGGCGGTTTGGGACCGACATTTGACGATAAGACCTTGGAGGGAGTAGCTCTTGGACTTGGATTAAAGCTTCAAGAGAATAAAGAAGCCCTAGAGATGATAAAGGCTAAGTACGAGAGATATGTTGCAGAGGGGAGGATAAGAGGATGTGAGATGACGCCGCATAGAGTAAAGATGGCAAGGTTACCGGAAGGTGCTAAGCCTCTACCTAATCCTGTTGGAACTGCTCCTGGAGTCTTCTTGGAATATGATGGAGTTAAAATGGTTATGCTTCCCGGGGTTCCGGAGGAGATGAAGAGCATATTTGACGAGTCCGTTGTTCCAATGATGCGTAAGATAGCGGGAAATCTAACCTTCTATGAGGTTAGTTTAGACGTTAAGAACTTACCTGAGTCCGAGCTTGCCCCGATACTAGATATAGTTATGCATGATAACCCGTATGTTTACATAAAGTCCCATCCTAAAACCTCTGAGAAAACTTCCCAGCTGGAGCTTCATTTCTCAACTACTTGTGAAGATTCGAATATTGCTCGTCAAAGAATAGGAAGGGCAGTAGTTCAAATATCTGAGATGATTAAAAAGAAAGGTGGAACGATCAAGCCTGTTAAAGGCTAAAGCCTAATGACCTTTTATTTTTGGAGGGCTCCTACATGACGTTTATAGCCTTCATTATCGGAACCGCTGGTTCGGGAAAATCCTTCTTGACATCAGCTTTGGTCGAGAAGATGAGGCAAGAGAAGCAGAAAGTTGCTATATTAAATCTTGATCCGGGCGTGGTAAGCTTGCCATATACCCCTGACATCGATATCCGCGATTATGTGACTGTTGATGGAGTTATGGAAAAGTATGGTTTAGGGCCGAATGGAGCCTTGATAATGGCGGCTGATCTCATTGTGAATGAGATTGAGCACTTAAAAGAAGAAATTGAGGATTTAAATCCGGATATATTAGTTGCTGACACACCGGGGCAGATGGAGCTATTCGCTTTCAGAGCAAGCGGACCGTTCCTTGTTCATACGTTAAGCGATGATCCCAAAGCTATAATTTATCTTTTCGACTCGGTCTTCTCATATAACCCACTAAATTACGTTTCAAACATGTTTCTCTCAGCTGCTGTTCACATTCGCTTCTTACTTCCTCAAATACATGTTCTTTCAAAATGCGACTTGCTTTCGGAGAAGGATCTGAATGTATTGATGGAGTGGTCTGAGAGTCCCGAAGCTTTAGAGTCAGCGATTGATGAACGGTTGAAGGGAACCAGTCGCTTGCTTAGTCGAAATATAAGCAGAGCCATACAACTCTTAGACCTAAGTTTTCCCTTAATACCAGTATCTTCGAAAACGAATGAGGGATTAATAGAGTTGAACGCTATGTTGGAGAGGATATTCAAGGGAGGGGAGAAGATTACATATTAGCACTAAATCAACGTCCATGCCGCAGCTAAGGCGCCGTATTCAGCGTTCTCAATTGTATCTGCACAAGCAATTATCACGACATCGTTCTCCTTTAAATTCATAAGGCTCATTATCTGCCTATAAGCTTTCGGGAAAGAATAAGGTATGTCATCGGTGAGTCCCGGCAATGCGAGTTTTTTATTCCTATAAACCATTGTGACTGCTCCTTTCGCTCCCGCCCTCACAGCAGCATCACGTTGCTCCAAGCCTTTTCTAACCTTCTCTCCTACTCCTCGAATCTGCACCACAAAATTATGCTCAGCGAAAGTTAATTCACTCTCATCTATTTCAGAAAGATACGGGATGGTCTCACTAATCTTTCTCCAAAGATTCTCTCCCTCAGTTGTAAGTGAGCATCCGCTTCTTGAAGTTGAAACTAAACCTGCCTTGGAAAGTCTTCTTAGAAGAGTCCTCACGACACCCTCTCCTAGCCCAGATTTTTCAGATATCTTCCCACGTCCAATAGTGCCCTCCTCCGCTATGACTCTCAGAATTTTAATCACATCGAATACGGAGAAGGATGGAGCAGGCCCAGGAGCCCTACTGGAAGACAAATCCTCCAAAAACTCCTTAAGCAACCCCATAAACCCTCCCAGTCAAAGATACATTAAATTTAATTGTCACTTAAATAACATAAATCTCCACAAAAATATAGATGAGAACATCTAAAACTTTTTTATTAATGTTCTGTGCTACAAAAATTCTTTATAAAGGTAAAGGATATTTTAGTCGATCATTTCGACGCGGCGTCTCCTCGGATTGATAAGAGGAAAATAAAATATCTAGATTTCGCTTATTTTTATTTTGGTGGTTTATGGATGAAAAAAGTGAATGTTGGGGTTCTCGGCTATGGCTTTGTCCAAGAGACTTTTCACCTTCCATCGTACAAGGAGATAGCTGAGGCGAACGTGCTGGCCATTGCCGGAAGAAGGAAGGAGCGAGCTGAGGAGGTTGCTAGAAGATTCGGAGTTAAGAAGGTCTATTCAGGCGATGACTTCATTGAAAAGGCATGCTCGGATCCCGAGATAGACGTGATAGATATCGGGTTACCGAATTTTCTGCATAGAAAAGCGGCTGAGATAGCGGCTGAGAACGGTAAGCATGTTATCTGTGAGAAGCCGCTTGCGCGTAGTGTGGATGAGGCGAAGGCCATGGTGGATGCCGTGGAGAGATACGGCGTGATTAGCTGCTACGCTGAGAACCAAGTCTTCTTCCCACAGATAATGAGAGCTAAGGAGATGATTGAGAACGGCGCCATCGGAAAAGTCTTCTGGGTGAGAAGCCGGGAAGCTCATTTCGGCCCGCACTCGGCATGGTTCTGGAACCCTGAACTTGCCGGAGGAGGAGTTCTCATGGATATGGGCTGCCATTCGGTAGAGGTCGCTAGATACATGATCGGCAAGAAACCCGTAGAGGCAAATGCGTGGAGCGCCACGCTGGTTCATGACACGAAGGCAGAGGATAACAGTGTAGCGCTTGTTAGGTACGAGGGAGGAGAGTTAGGTCAAGCCGAGAATAGCTGGGCTGCCCATGGAGGGCTGGACTTAAGGTTTGAGATATATGGATCCGACGGCGCGATTTTCGTAGACACCACGAGGGAGACGGGTATCAGAGTCTTCACGGTAGCGCCCGAAGAGAAAGTTGGATACGTCATAGAGAAAGCTGAGGCAAAGAGGGGATGGATGTATCCGATATGGAGAGAACATGAACTATACGGATACCTGCCTGAGCTTCAGCACTTCATATCCTGCATTGGGAAGGGAGAGAAGCCTCGAGAAACCTTCAGAGACGGGTACATCGTAAACTGCATACTTGACGCGTGTTACAGATCGATAAAGACCGGAAGATGGGAGAAGATAACGATAGAATAAACTTTATTTTTTATTCACTTCTTCTAGTTCTAAGCAACCCTTTTAATGCCTTTTTAGCAATTACGTAGATGATCTGTAAGCTTAGTTAGCCTTGAAGAAGGGTTAAAAATCCTTGAGACACAGGTAGAGAAGGCTGCCTATAATCGAGGAGATAGAACGCTCTACTCTCAGAAGGAGCATAACTCTCAAGCTACATGAAAAAAGATGATGTAGGTCATGAAACTCTTCTGTCAGGAAGAAGCTGAAAATCCTTCTCCTATCATCTATTGCCGTCCGTTTAACTCTGATCTATCATCGGGACTCAATCAAATGCCTTCTCGTCATCCGGCAATGAAAATATCAGTAGCCCACACTAATAAGGATTTACGATTATTCGCTTCAGATACAACGCAATGGAATAAATAATTAAAATAATTTAGGGAATATTTCACAATGGGTTGTTGAGGAGTAATGAGAAGTGTATGCTGCTGTTCTTCATGGAATTAGGGATCTAAGGCTTGAAGAAGTATCTGATCCGAAGCCTTCAGCTGATGAAGCCTTAATCAGAGTTAACGCTACAGGAATCTGCGGAACAGACATTCATATCTTCAGGGGAGAGTGGAGAACTAACACGCCAATTATCCTAGGCCATGAATTCTCCGGAATAATTGTAGAGGTTGGACGCGATGTAAGAGACTTAAGCATTGGAGACCCGGTCGTCGTCGAGCCAAACATAACATGTGGATCATGCTACTTCTGCCGCATGTCTGAAAGAAACTATTTCTGTGAGAATCTTGAGGCTATAGGAGTAACGATTAATGGAGCGTTTGCAGAGTACGTGAAGGTGAGAGAATCTAACATCTATAGGGTGCCTCGAGGATTCAACCTAGACGAGGCCGCTTTAATTGAGCCCTTAGCATGTTGCGTGAGAGGCATAGATCAAGCTGGCATAAGAGCCGGCGACACAGTTGCTATAGTGGGCGCCGGACCAGTCGGACTGATTCTACTTCAGCTCGCCAAGCAGGCTGGAGCATCAATGATCATTCAGACCGACAGAGAGGATGCGAGACTTAAATTAGCCAGCAAGCTTGGAGCTGATCATGTAGTGAATATAGAAGACGAGGATCCGGTTGAGATTATTAGGGAGTTGACAGGTGGCTATGGAGTTGACGTCGCTATAGAGGCGGTAGGCAGCCCGAAGGCTATAACACAGGCAATGGAGGCTACGAGAAGAGGAGGGAGACTCGTAATCTTCGGCGTCTCTCCTCAGGAAGCCATGTGGGAAGTCAAGCCCTTCGAGCTATACAATAAGGAGCTAACCATAAAGACGTCTTATCGAAGCCCGTTTACCTTCCAGAGAGCGGTTAAGATCGCTGTCTCCCGGAGGGTGAGACTGAAGCCCCTAATAAGCCACGTCTTCAGGCTTGAAGAGATCCATAGAGCCTTCGAAGTTGCAGAGAAGAGGCTTG
This sequence comes from Candidatus Bathyarchaeota archaeon, assembly GCA_021158305.1. Taxonomy (GTDB): domain Archaea; phylum Thermoproteota; class Bathyarchaeia; order Bathyarchaeales; family DTEX01; genus B63. The sequence goes on along the minus strand of JAGGUU010000067.1, from coordinate 8,547 downwards.
AAGGAGCCGTGAAAGTACTAGTTAAGCCTGAAAAGGATTAAAGAGCCCGCGACCTTAAGATAGTTTCCCTTCGATCCGTATGGTCTTTATCTCGAAGGGGAAGAGATCAACCATTATCTTGCCTCCTTCAACGCGTAAGGGTTTAATCTCTCTCTCAAGCAGATCTGTCTCGTAAGCTCTTCTGATCTTAAATTTGCCCATCAACTCAGCTTTAGCCCCCTCTCCTGTCGCATCATAGATTCTGATGATGAATCCTCTGGAGTCCTCAGCTGTCTTAATGCCGGAAACGACGACATTCGCAGGAGTAATCTCCAGAAAGCTACATTCCTCTGGCCTAAAGCCGTCGGTGGCTGATGGATCCGCTATGACCACTGCCTCTAAAGGATGATTAATCTCATATCCTCTGCGGAAAGTCAATGCCTTCCTCCAGTCGCCTCTATGCGGGTAGAGTGAGTACTTCACATTGTGTATTCCAAAGTCGGGGCGGGGATCCGGGCTGTAACTTGTCCTAATAAGTGTGATTCTTATAGTATTTCCCTTCGCGTCGAAGCCATGTTTACAATCATTTAAGAGGCTGACGCCGTATTCCCCGTCTGATATATCAACCCATCTGAGAGCCGGAACCTCGGTGCCATCTGCAACTCTTTCAATATGGCCAAATGGAATCTCATACGTCACCTTCGAGTCTCCAAGTATCGGCGTAAACGAGGCTTTAAGCATTGGAGCATCCTCGCTTCCATCCGATACCTCCCTCCAATCTATAACTGTATCGAAGTCTATTCTTGGAATTTCTCTATAGAGCGATATATACTGTGTGACCCTTGAGCTCCTAATCTTATGTTCCACCATCAAAGTCGCCTTCACCGGGTCCTTCTTGACGAGCTTCACGGATGCTCCTTTCACAAGATTATCCACGCGGCTTATCTCACCTATAATCCATGCGGATGCACGATGAGGCATCTCATACAACACTTGAAGGAGGTTGCTGAGAACAGGCTTGGTGCATGAGAATCTATGCTTCTTAAAGACAAACCTGTTTTCAATCTTATCCAGCAGAGATGCTATTGCACCAGATTCATGATCCAGCTCAAGCCTGAAGAACTCATTCTCTATCATATAATCGCCGTATTTAATCGAATCTTCCCCGCGTTCCTCCTCTTCCTCAACCAAATAATATGTCTTGTAACCCATTGAGGGAACCTTAGCAATAAAAATGAGCTTCTCTCCGTCAAATTGAGCTTCAGCCTTCTCCCGACCGTCAGAGGAGACCAATACGGGTCTCCGCGGAATCTTTTCTTTCGGAACTTTCACCTCCACAACATCAATCCGTCTCCATGACAAAGGATTAAAAACCACCACAGCTGTTTCAGATCTTGAAAATCTTATCTGTTTAGCTATTTCTTGAATAGACGAGTATAAAATCTCCCGCGCTATATGCATGGCTTCTTCGGCTAGTCTTCTAGGATAAGTATAGGCCTCAGACGCTCCGCTTCCATCCAGTATGTCGTGAAACTGGTTAAACAGCATGTTACGCCACGCCTTCTTTAAGCGAGTATGCGGATACTTTCCGGAGAAAACAGAGAATTTCTCAGCGTCTACTAAAAGCCGCTCGCAGACGCGGTTGTATCTTTTAATATCACCGTGGGTTGTATAGCATCCGTCAAAGATAAACTGAAGTTCATCATTAATGACCGGTATCTTCTTATCATTAAGCTCCTCCGAAGCTTCATCAAAGAATCTATGCGTCGTGCTGAAGAATATATCTGGCAATAGCCTATTACGCTGCATTTTTAGGGCAGCTTCAATATCTTCTATTGTCGCTCCTCCTCCATGATCGCCAACTCCATAAACGAACATGCTCGTCTTTAAGCCGTACTTCTCATAGAGTTCAATCACCAAATCCACTATATTCTTTGGTGTCACAAAATTGTTGTATATACTCGTGTAAGCTAGAACCCTTGAACCGTCCGGAGCCTCCCACCAGAAAATCCTATCTCCTTTACCACACCTCATAAAATAGTAGTATTTGCAACCGGATTTTCTGAGAATCTGAGGGAGAGTCCATACATGTCCGAAGGTGTCGGGTTCCCAGCATACTCTAGGTTCAAAACGAAATTTCTCCCATATATACTCCTTCGCCTCAAGGAATTGTCTAACTAGAGCCTCGGTTCCAGCCATGTTCAAGTCAGACTCAACCCACATTGAAGCTGTTATGTCCCATCTACCGCTCTCTGCGTACTCCCTTATGGACTTAAATATGCATGGAAAGTTCTCTTCAGCAATCTTGTATGTTGCTACTTGGCTCTGAGAGAAGCAGAATCTCGGATAATCCCTCATAAATCTAAGCATCGTATTAAATGTGTCACCTACGGTCCTAATTGTATCTTCCCATGGCCAGAGCCAGTTCATATCTATATGAGCGTGAGCCACAAGATGAACCTTGAATTGTTTAATCTTCCCGCTGAGCTCGCTCATCTGAGCTCTCGCCCTATTTATCTCCCTCATTAAGAGCGAGATTTCCCCGTTGATCACCTCCCAGTTAAAATCCCGAGATACACGATTAAATTTCTCTGGGTCAAGCATCTTTACTAGTCTAAGCTCTTGTATAAACGATTCAATCTCAAAGATCACGTCTTCAACTTTCCCAAACCTAACCTCAAACGCTGGAATCTCCACTGGCTCATATTTCTTATGGACATGAACAGCAATCACATATTCCTCATTGGGCTGTGCGTTTGTAGTCAGAATGATCTTCGGCCCCCTAAGCTCAGCCCAGTAATCAGCGGAGAGAACCCTTCTTGAATTGACGAAGATCTCCGTCTTTCCTAGGATTGGAGAAGAAAAGAACTTTACTTGGGATCCCACGGTGCTGATTCCATTAATCTCCACTGGAACTTTTATCCTACATCTCAGCCATCCGCCGCTTTTCCTAACATCAAGTGTCATCGGTAAACTGGTCTCTTTCCATGATGAATCATTAAATTCTGCCTCAAAGGCTCTTGGCGGCTCTCCTTGAAAGAAGCGCCAAGGAAACATTTTTCGATACTTCTTTAATTCTTGAAGCTTATCCTGAAGTCTTCTTATCAGCGACGAAGAAGTGTTCATATCCCGGATAGTCACGAATTCTTCACCTTCATGAGAGATATCAATTTTAGAATGGGCATCCTTCACTTAAGTTTTTGTGATAGTCATTCTCTAACGGCAACAATAGATGCTCAAGTCTTCCCAATTTTCTAAAATTCTGAATACTTTTATAAAGTATACATCGAGATTAATTAAATGCAATGCTACTTACCTTTAGTATATTCATACCAGTATATAGAGAATCTGATCTCCTTAGGCCTTTACTAGAACGACTTCTAAACGATCCATACAAGAAGAAGGAGATCTTCGTAGTTATAGATGAACCTACAGAGAGGAGCCTCAGCATAGTTAAGGAGTTCTCCGATCGCGTATACTTCATCTGTAATGGGGAGAGGAGAGGAAAAGCGAGTGTTCTCAATGAGCTCGCAGCTAAATCTCACGGTGAGATTCTCTTATTCATTGATTCTGATTGCAGAATAGATGAGAAGTCGAAGAGTTTTCTTCAAAGAATCGCAGAAGAGATCAAGGATGCGGACATAGTTGAGATGAAAAAGAAGATCATACGTGACTCCTTCGTCGCGAGAATCGTCAGCTACGACTACTTAAGCTTCAATTTGACAAGTCTCTTTTTCTCGCATAAGCTCAAAAGATGTTTGGGTCTAAATGGAGCGGCATTTGCCATAAGGAGAGAAGCATTCGATAAGCTAGGTGGTTTTAGACACGTAATCCTTGAGGATGTGGACTTTGCCACACGGGCATTCATGAAAGGTTTAAGATATAAGTTCCTGAAAGATGTGAGTATAAGCACAAAGGCTCCATCTTCTTGGAGGAAATGGTTTGAACAGAGAAAACGCTGGGGTATCGGGAGTGCTCTATGGCTTAAGGAGTATCTTCATGACATAATTAGGATAGTTAAGGAGTATCCTGGAGTTCTCTTACCCTCCCTCCTAATGATATTTCCCTCTCTCCCATTCTTCCTATTTACTGTCTTTGTCCCTGATGATCTATATATCAAAGGATTGTATATCTTCATACTCATTCTATCGACCCAAACAAGTCTGCTCCTTCCGCCTACGGCGTTCACGTCCACATCGATTGCTTTCATGAAGAACTTGTTCTTCATGATTGGAAGCTTAGGAGCCTACTCGGCGTTCTTCTACATAATTGCGAGGAAGATCGGCTTTGTATTCAATCCCGCCGAGTTCATCATCTTTTACACGGTCTATTCGCCACTCTGGCTTCTCATAATAATCGCTAGCATAGTCAAAGTATATACTGGCATGAAGAACGTGGATCTAGACTGGAAAGTTTAGTTTCAACTGGTTTTTGAGACGAATCTATTTCCCTGAATGTAGAAACGTAAATTCTTCTCTAAATCAGCTCTCACACCTATTCTCTTTGAGCTTGAAATCCTAATCTGTACGTGGCTGTCCAGGATGTAAATCGGGCTTTTCCAAGATGTGACATCAACGCCGTTTAGTCTCTTATTGATCTCAAACGCAACTGTGAACTTTCCAGGACCATTTGTCAGATCAATTATTATCCTTTCATCTTCGATACCCCTGTTTCTCTTCATAATATCAATTCCTTCAAGCGGCTCCACTGCTCTCACTAGAACCGCCCCCACTTCTCCGGGTTCATGAGCGACAATATTAAACATCCAGTACTTATGGACGTTGTAGATGAAGGCTATACCGGGCTTAAGCCACATAAGCCTATTAAAGTTCTTCATGCCGTCCGAGGCGCGGGAAGCCGGATCTCCAGGACCATAATATGCTTCTGTCTCAACGATCATCCCGCTTAGTCTTTTGTCTCTAATCTTTCTTATCAGGATCCTGCCTAAAAGGTTCCTAGCAACAACCTCAGGATCCCTCTCATAGAATCTTCTAGACAGTATCATCTCTGGCTGTTTAGTCATGGTCGTTTTTCACCTAACTATAGTATAGTTGATCATAACAGAATAATGATATGGTTTCTTGATATCTATGAAGAGTGAAAACTGCTGATAAGTACGTTACTTATGCAATATAGGGCATAATTCAACATCAAGCTCAAGAATTCATAAATAGTTTAAATAGGGGAGGTTCGATAAAGATTATTCAGGTCTAAAAAGGAAGAAGGATGCAGATGAGCTCGGAGGAGAAGGGAAGAACAAGTTATTTAGACCTCCTAATAAGCACATTGATGGAACACGAAAAGAACCTTAACACAATAGTTGAAAAACTGAGAGAGGTCTCTCAAAGCCTTGGAGAGATTGTTGAGAGACTCGCCGTAACGCGTGAAGCTCCAATAAAGGAGGCAATCGTAGAAGAGAAGAGAGAAGAGCGTGCATCCTCTGAGCGAGATACCTTAACGTATATTAGGTTAAGATTGGGACGGAAGACGGAAGATATCATAAAAATAATCGAATCCCTAAAAAAGGAAGAATAACCCTTCCAATAAGGAATAATCAAATCCTCCTACATCAGTAATTCTTAATTTTCTCGCTTCTTTGAATCTTATTAGTAAGCAGGGGAGGAGGCATCATGGCGGATATTCGGGAAGTTCCAACACATATCACGCGGTTCGAAAGAATAGGAGCCCACACCCACATTAAGGGACTCGGCTTAGACGAGAATATGAGGGCTGTCAAAGTTAAGGATGGAATGGTAGGTCAAGAAAAGGCTCGTGAAGCAGCGGGACTTGTAGTGCAGATGATAAAGGAGGGAAAGATGAGCGGAAGAGTCGTCATATTAGCTGGGCCTCCTGGAACCGGAAAAACAGCTATAGCAGTCGCTATTTCACGTGAGCTAGGCCAAAATGTTCCCTTCATTCAGATGAGCGGAAGCGAGATTTACAGTACTGAAAAGAAGAAGACTGAGGTTCTAATCGAGGCTATAAGAAAATGCATCGGCGTAGAGATACATGAGATGAGAAAGGTCTATGAGGGCGAGGTGACAGGCATCGATATTCGCACTGCTCCGCACCCCTACAACCCTTATCAGAAAGTACCGGAAAGCGTACGTTTAACTTTAAGGACGAAGAAGCAGGAGAAGACTATTGAGGCTGGGGCCTCAATCGCGCAGCAGATAATACAGCTTGGAATTACTGAGGGAAGCGTGATACAGATCGACGCTGAGACCGGGAGAGTCGTTAATCTAGGATTAAGCATCGAGAGCGCTAAGGGCAAAACCTATGATGTAGACACGCGTCAAAAGGTGCCCCGTCCAGACGGTGACGTGCTAAAGGAGAAGGAGTTCGTTTACACGCTGACACTGCATGATATGGATGAGATCCACGCTCAGCGTCGCATGGGTGGAAGTCTATTCTCCTTTCTGCTTGGGGGACCAGAGACGAAAGAGATTGACCCAGAGGTAAGAGCAGCGGTGGACGACTCTGTCAAGAAGCTCGTAGACGAAGGAAAAGCTTTCATTCATCCCGGCGTCCTCTTCATCGATGACAGTCACCTTCTAGATCTTGAAGCTTTCAGCTTTCTTGGCAGAGCGTTAGAAAGCGAGCTAGTGCCAATAATAATCCTTGCCACGAACAGGGGAATCACAACTATTCGTGGAACGGATGTGAAAGCTCCTATGGGATTCCCGCTAGACCTCATAGATAGAGCTGTCATCATAGCCACACATGAGTATGATGCAGATAGCATAAGGGAGATTCTGAGGATCAGAGCTAGAGAGGAGAAGGTTACGATCAACGAAGATGCCTTGGAGAAGCTCACAGAGATCGGATCGAAGACCTCGCTGAGATATGCTGTGCAGCTCCTCAGCCTTGCAGCTCAGAATGCTAAGGTTCAAAAACATGAATCCGTAACGCTCGAGGACGTTAATCGCGTTGATTCCCTCTTCATGGATGTTCAAGAAGCAACGGAGCACCTGAAGAGATACGAGGATAAACTTCTATATCACTAAGAACGATGAACTCCCAATTTTATTTGTTTAATTGCTCCAGGTAGCATCTGATTTAGCATTATCTTCTCTTTCTCCCTAGAATGAGCCCTACGGCCAGTGCTGAAGCGATTATGCCGATGATGTTATCGTATTGTGTTTCATAAGTTAATCCTAAGGATAGAGCAATTATGGCGATTATCAAAACTAGGATAACCACATCATCTATCTTGACCATTTTCATCTCCCATTTGGTACGAGAAATATGCATAAAAAATTTAGGTTAAAAGGCTTCTGGATCTTCTCATAAAGGAAAAAGTTACATACATCATATCCGCTTTTATTCTTATGCCAACATGTGGAGAGTGCATCTACGCCGAAGATCCATCGCCCACGCTGGTAAGGTGTAGATTAAAGGGAATATTCCGATACTTAGATGATCCAGCATGTGAAGATTTTAAACCTTTAAGGATGAAAGACAAAAGCCTTAGATAAACTTGATGCAACGCGTATTCATCAGATCAGCTTTCCCAGATTTGCCAATAAACCTTTTATCCCTTTCCAGAGGGGGCTGATTTGTAACACAAGTCTTTCAGGCATCGTGTTAGTAGTTGATTGCAATCCACCATTTGCTTGAGAAAGGGTATGAGGCTAAGTCTTGGTACGAATGGAAAAGAGGGAGCTCAAGAAGTTCTGCGACTCATTTTCCCAACCTCATATATAGCTGAGCTTGATGATAAAATCGTTAGATACGTGGCCCACCATCTGGATCGAGAAAGGAAGATGGGAGAAGTCGGCAATAACGCCGTTGCTTCGCGATATCAGCGCAGAGGAATAGCTAGAAGTTATCAAGGAAGGCTCTTGAAACATTTAAGGAGGAAGACGTGGAATACGCTTACGTTTGGACATTAGAGAACGATATTCCCGCCAAGAGACTCTGAAAAGAGGAATTCAAAGAGCTCCGTAGATCCTTATATTACTCGATGAAACTATGAAATGCCTCTAAAGGGAACTTATTGAGGCGGAACAAAACCGTTATATTGGCTGATTTCAGCTCTAAATGGATAGAAATCCAACGCATGGAGGAAGAGGATCTTCATTTTAATAACATATCACGAGAAATTCAAGCAATACGATTTAGGCGTGAATCATCCCTTCAGAGGAGACAGATTCGTTAAAGCGAAAAAATTCTTTGACGAGAAAGGATTATCCCGTATGCCAGAAGTCTCCTTCATAAAGCCAAAGCCCGCTACAATAGAGGATCTCTTGAAGGCACATTCAAAGAGCTATGTGGACTATATCTTTGAGCTGGCTGAGGCTGGCAGAAGATACGATGTAGACACGCCTGTTTCAAAAAGAATCCTCGAAGGCGCATTGTTCATCATAGGAGGCGTTCTCGAAGCTGGTAGAAGAATCATCAATGGAGAAGCTGATAGAGGAGTAGCATTGGGAGGAGGCTTTCATCATGCTGGAATAGACTATGGAGGAGGCTTCTGTCTCTTCAACGATATCGCCATCCTAATTAATGATCTTCGTAGGAGACGAAAGATAAAGCGAGTACTAATACTAGATTACGATGTGCACT